>NZ_JBFRFE010000656.1:0-2378 GCF_052114665.1 Stenotrophomonas sp. 2YAF22
CCCAATGAGTCCGCGGGCTGCAGCTCCGGGGCCCGCTGAAGCTTGGCGAAGTCCGCAACTCTTCGGCAAGGAGACCTTCCTGACCGTGTCCGGCCAGCTGAACGTCGAGGCCTACTGCCTGGCGCTGAGCAAGGTGTACACCTTCGGCCCGACCTTCCGCGCCGAGAACAGCCACACCACCCGCCACCTGGCGGAGTTCTGGATGATCGAGCCGGAAATCGCCTTCGCCGACCTGGCCGAAGACGCACGTCTGGCCGAGGAATTCCTGAAGTACCTGTTCCGCGCGGTGCTCAACGAGCGCGGCGACGACCTGGCCTTCATCGCCGAGCGCGTGGACAAGAACGCGATCACCAAGCTGGAAGACTTCATCAACGCGCCGTTCGAACGCATCGATTACACCGATGCGGTCAGCCTGCTGCAGAAGTCCGGAAAGAAGTTCGACTTCCCGGTCGAATGGGGCCTGGACCTGCAGACCGAGCACGAGCGCTGGCTGACCGAGGAACACGTCGGTCGCCCGGTGGTGGTGACCAACTATCCCGAGCACATCAAGGCCTTCTACATGCGCCTGAACGATGACGGCAAGACCGTCGCGGCAATGGACGTGCTGGCCCCGGGCATCGGCGAGATCATCGGTGGCAGCCAGCGCGAAGAGCGCCTGGACGTGCTGGATGCACGCATGGCGCAGTTCGGCCTGGATCGCGAGCACTACAGCTGGTACCGCGATTTCCGCCGCTACGGCTCGGTACCGCACGCCGGCTTCGGCCTGGGCTTCGAGCGCCTGGTGGTCTACGTTTGCGGCCTGTCCAACATCCGCGATGCGATCCCCTACCCGCGCGCCCCGGGCAGCGCGGACTTCTAAGCCCACACGCACGACCACGGAGGTACTGCCCCCATGACCCTGTTCTTCGCCCTGTGTTTCGTCGGCGTTGCAGTGGCCGGGTTCAGTGCCTTCGTGATTTTCTGGCCGCTGACCCTGGTGCATGTGCGCGATCGCCATCCGGCGCTGGCGCAGCGCTTCGGCAGTGGCGCCTTCCTCAAGCCCGATGCGCTGGGCTGGCTGCTGCGGCGCGAATACCGCACCCAGCCGGACCGCTCGCTGTCCGGGCTGGCGACGCCCGCCTGGGTATCGCTGCTGACCCTGCTGGCCGGACTGGGCATGGCTGCCCTGCTCTGGCTGGCCTCGCTCTGGTAAGACATACATGAACGACCTTTCCCACGTCCGCGACAGCTGGTGGCTGGCCAGCCTCGGCAACACCCTGATCTGGGCACGCCTGCGCATCCGCGAGGCCGGCACCGCCGAAGTGCTGGACAGCGATGGCAATACGCTGAGCTACGACAGCGAAGACACTGCCCGCTCGCAGCTGTTTGATGCCGAGTTCGTCGAGTACGACGGCCTGGATGAAGAAGATGCGCTGGTGCGCGGCTTCTCGCTGCATGAAGTGCAGCCACCGCAGGCAGGCAGCGACGAAGGCCTGCGCGGACGCATGGTGCAGTCGCTCGGCAGCCGCGCCTGAGGCCAACCGATGTTCACCCCGCGCGCTTTCGCCGAGACCGACCTGCTGTGGCTGGATCGCCTGCTGGCGCGTGATCCGTTCGTCACCGTGCTGACCGCCGGTGACGATGGCCTGCCGGAACTGACCCGGCTGCCGGTGCTGTACCAGCGCGACGGCGACCACATCGAGCTGCGCGGCCACTGGGCCCGTGCCAACCCGCAGGCACGCCACAGCGGTGAGGCCAAGGTGCTGGTGGAGGGGCCGCATGGCTATGTATCGGCCAGCTGGTACCCGGACAAGGAGCCTGCCGCGCGGGTGCCCACCTGGAACTACGCCGCCGCCGAGCTGCGCGGCCAGTTGCAGCCGTTCGACGACACCGATGCCCTGGCCCAACTGGTCAGCGATACCGGCGACCACTTCGAAGCCAGCGTCGGCCAGGACTGGCGGTTCGAACCCGAGCGTGACGACCACCGCCGCCAGCTGCGCGGCATCGTCGGCTTCCGCTTCACCGTCGAGCAGGTGCAGCTGACGCTGAAGCTGAGCCAGAACCACCCCGAGGCCAACCAGCAGGCGGTGATGACCGAACTGGAACGCCTGGACAATCCCCATTCCACCGAACTGGCGCAGTGGATGCGCCGGTATCGCGACGAAGCCGCCGCAGGCAGCTGAGCGCTCTGTTTCCCGCGACGACGCGACCAGAACGGCCGCGCCTTGCCCCCACCCGACGTCAGGGACCCCGAACATGAAAGACATCCACAAGCTGCTGCAGAACAACCGCGAATGGGCTGACCGGATCGAGAAGGAAGATCCGGACTTCTTCCATCAGCTGGCCAAGCAGCAGCATCCGGAATACCTGTGGATCGGCTGTTCCGACTCGCGCGTGCC
>NZ_JBFRFE010000657.1:0-2369 GCF_052114665.1 Stenotrophomonas sp. 2YAF22
GTTCCTGTCGCCGCGCCGGGATGTCGCCGCGCTGATGCAGATGCCGTCGCTGCCGTCGATCCAGGTGGTGGCGCAGCCGGAGCTGAAACTCGCGGGCCTGCGCATCAATCCGAAAACCTTCTCTGACAGCCGCTTCAGCTTCGGCCAGAAGCTGTGGTTGATGAATGTGGCTGACGGCAAGGAGCGGCAGATCAGCGGGTTGCCGGCCTCGCTGTCGATCGCCAGCCTGACGTGGTCGCCGGACCAGAAGTGGCTGGCCTTCAACCAGGTCGATGCCGCTACCGGGGCCAATGAGCTGTGGCTGGTGGACGTGGCTGGCGGCAGCGCCCGTCGCCTGGTCGCCGGCCTGAACACCGTTCTGGGCACTGGCTACCAGTGGTTGCCGGACAGCCGTGGCCTGGTGGTGTTCACCCGCCCGAGCAACCTTGGCGCCGCCCCGGCTGCAGATGGCATCCCGACCGGTCCGGCCGTGCAGCAGACCAGCCAGGGCGGTGGCGTGGTGTCCATCCGCACCTACCAGGACCTGCTGAAGAACGAGGCCGACGCGCGCCAGTTCGATTACTACGCCACCACCCAACCGATGGAAGTGGGCCTGGACGGGCAGAGCCGTGCCATCGGTGCGGCCGGCATCTTCATGGGTTTTGCGGTGTCGCCCGACGGCCGTTTCGTGCTCAGCCAGCCGGTGCAGCGTCCGTACTCCTACGTGGTGCCGCTGAGCAGCTTCCCGCGCCGCATCGAAGTGCTCGACCGCAGCACCGGCAAGCTGGTGCATACCGTGGCCGTACGGCCGCTGGTGGAAGGCCTGCCGACCGGCAACGATGCCGAAGTGACCGGCGTGCGTGACATCAGCTGGCGCGGCGATGCCGATGCCACCCTGGTCTGGGCCGAAGCGCAGGATGGTGGCGACCCGAACAGGGAAGCCAAGGTGCGCGATGCGGTGTTCATGCAGGCCGCACCATTCGACACGCCGCCGGTGACCCTGGCCCAGCTCGGCAGCCGCTATGCCGGCATCAGCTGGGGCCGCGGCGACCTGGCCCTGCTCAACGAATCGTGGTGGAAGACCCGCCGCAGCAAGACCTGGCTGATCGCACCGGACAACGCCAGCGCCGATGCCAGGCTGCTGTGGGATCGCGACGCGCAGGACCGCTACGCCGATCCGGGCCGCCCGCTGATGGCCAGTGATGATCGCGGCCGCTCGCTGCTGCAGACCACCGCTGATGGCGGCAGCCTGTACCTGGCCGGTGCCGGTGCATCGCCGGAAGGCGACCGTCCGTTCGTTGATCGCTTCGACGTGGCCAGCGGCAAGGCAACCCGCCTGTTCCATTCGCAGGCACCGACCTACGCCGCGCCGGTAACGCTGCTGGATGCGCAGGCCAGTTCGCTGCTGATCAGCCGCGAGAGCCCGGACGAGCCGACCAACTTCTACGTGCAGTCGCTGGCCGACACCAACGCCGCACCGCGTGCGCTGACTCATTTCGCCCATCCGCTGCCGCAGCTGAAGGGCGTGCAGAAGGAGCAGATCCGCTACAAGCGCAAGGACGGCGTGGACCTGACCGCGACCCTGCTGCTGCCGCCGGGCTACGACCCCAAGCGCGATGGTCCGCGGCCGCTGCTGATGTGGGCCTACCCGGGTGAGTTCAAGAGCGCGGCGGCCGCCAGCCAGGTGACCGATTCGCCGTACCGCTTCAACGCCATCAGCTACTGGGGCCCGCAGGCGTTCCTGGCCAAGGGCTATGTGGTGCTGGCCAGCCCGTCGATGCCGATCATCGGCGAAGGCGACAAGGAGCCCAACGACACCTACATCGAACAGCTGGTGGCCAATGCGCAGGCAGCGGTGGCCGAGGTGGTGCGGCGTGGCGTGACCGACCGCGAGCACATCGCCATCGGTGGCCACTCCTACGGTGCGTTCATGACCGCCAATCTGCTCGCGCACACCCGCCTGTTCAAGGCCGGTATCGCGCGCAGCGGCGCCTACAACCGCACGCTCACCCCGTTTGGTTTCCAGGCCGAAGAGCGCAACTACTGGCAGGCGCAGGACGTGTACCAGAAGATGGCGCCGTTCAATTACGCCGACAGGATCAAGGATCCGATCCTCTTCATCCACGGCGTGGACGACAACAACTCGGGCACCTTCCCGATGCAGAGCGAACGCATGTTTGCCGCAGTGAAGGGGCTGGGCGGCACCGCCCGCCTGGTGATGCTGCCGAACGAGTCGCATGCCTACCGCGCACGCGAATCGATCATGACGATGCTGGCCGAAAGCGAGCGCTGGCTGGAGCAGAACCTCGGCCCGGTGCAGCAGGGCAAGGCCAAGAAGACGCGCTGACCAGTGCTGGTAGTGCCGGCCGCTGGCCGGCAACCTCATGGAC
>NZ_JBFRFE010000658.1:0-2363 GCF_052114665.1 Stenotrophomonas sp. 2YAF22
GCACTACCGTGAGTGTCGGCTCAGCGCATCAACACCACTTCTTCAGCAGACGTCGGGTGAATCGCCACCGTGTCGTCGAATTGCGCCTTGGTCGCACCCATCTTCACCGCCACCGCGAAACCCTGCAGGATCTCGTCGGCCGCTTCGCCGAGCAGGTGTATGCCGACCACACGCTCCTCCGGGCCGGCACAGACCATCTTGAACAGGCTGCGCTGGGTGCCGTTGGCCAGCGCCTGCAGCATCGGCCGGAAACGGCTGTGGTACACCGTCACCTGGTCGAAGCGCGCACGTGCATCTTCCTCGCTCATGCCCACTGCGCCGAGCGGCGGGTGCGAGAACACCACGCTGGCCACGTTGTCGTAATCCATCTTCGCGTCCGGGCGGCCACCAAACAGGCGATCCATCAGACGGCGCGATGCAGCCACGGCAACCGGCGTCAGCCCGACCTTGCCGGCGATGTCACCGACCGCATGCACGCTCGGCACGGCCGTGGTCTGCCACTCGTCCACCTCTACCTGCTGGTGTTCGCCGATGCCTATACCGAGCGCCTCCAGGCCGAGATCCTTGCTGTTGCCGCGCCGGCCGGTAGCGAAGAAGACGGCGTCGAACACGCTGTCGATCGGGCCGTCGTGACCGAAGGCACGCACGCGTTCGCCGTCGCGCGTCAACTCGCGCAGACGATAATCGAAGTGGATGCGGACACCCTGCTGGCGCAGGTTCTCGGCCAGCTGCGCGGTCAGCTCGTAGTCGAAGCGCTCCAGCAGGCGACTGCCACGCACCAGCAGGCTCACCCTGCTGCCCAGCGCCTGCAACAGCCCGGCAAGTTCCACCGCGATGTAGCCGCCGCCGATGATGGCGACGTCGGCCGGTGCTGCACGCAGGTCGAAGAAATCGTCGGACACCAGGCCCAGTTCGGCGCCGGGAATGTCGGGCCGCTGCGGATGCGCCCCGGTGGCGATGAGGATCTGCGCAGCGCTGTACTGCACGCCATCACTGCACGCCACCGTGTGCGCATCCAGCAGATGGCCACGGGCAGGAATGCGCACCACGCCGGTTTCATCCAGGCGCTTGTGATAACTGGTGTGGATGTTGCTGATGTAGGCCTGGCGATGGATCACCAGCTCTTTCCACGACAGCGCCGGACGCGCCTCCACGTCGAAGCCCATCGCGCTGGCCAGGCCGATGCGCTCGGCCAGGTCGGCCGCCAGCCACATCGCCTTCTTCGGCACGCACCCTACATTCACGCAGGTACCGCCCAGTTCACCTGGCTCCAGCAGGGCAACACGCTTGCCATGCTGCGCGGCGCGGATGGCGCCGGCCAGGCCAGCGGAACCGCCGCCAAGGACGATCAGATCGTAGTCATAAGAGGGAGTGTTCATCGGAATCGCTCGGGTCGACAGGGAACAGGATCGATGGCGGGCGCGCGCCCGCAGAAAAGATCGACGGGCAGCTGGCTGACGCAGGCGCTCATGCTGCTGCGAGCATGCCATGACCCGCTGCAGGGCAGACGTGAGGGTGTGCAATGGCGTGCTTGACGATGCACGCAGCCATGCAGATCGCCAGGCGCGCGCCCTGCATCGATCACCGCTGCCCAGCCCCACGGCGCATCGCTGGCCATTGCTGGTACGTCATCGCACGCCACAGCCATTCCATCGGACCGAAGCGGAAACGACGCAGCCACAGATGGCTGAGGCTTACCTGTGCAGCGAACAGCAGCAAGGCGAACAGCAGCTGCCAGGCACGCGGTACTGCATCGAACCACCCCAGCCCGTAGTGATAGAACAGCAACGTACAGACCACCGATTGACCAAGGTAATGGGTCAGCGCCATCCGGCCGACTGGCGCCAGCCAGCCCATGCGCGCACGCCAGTGCACRATCCAGGCCAGGTAGCCCAGGCACATCGGCACGCCGCCCACGGCCACCAGCGCCATTGCCGAGGTGGTCGGCAGGTCATAGACACCCGGGGCCAGATAGGGCTTCCACAACACACCCGCCAGGGTGACCAGCAGGCCCAGAGGCAATGCGATCCAGCGCAGGCCGGCATACAACCGCGGGAAACRCTCCGGCGCGGTCAATGCGCCGCTGCCGGCGAACCAGGCCCCCAACAGGAACATGCCCAGCACTTCGGGCCCGGAAATGAACATGCCACCCAGCGACGCGCCGAACTCATGCAGGCGCTGCACGTTGGCCTGCATCCAGTCACCCTGGCCGTACACCAGGCGTTGCTGGTCGATGCCCTGCTGCGCGTCGACCAGCATCTTCTGCAGGTCCTGCGGGGTGGCCATCGACACCATCGCGCCGACCAGCAGCATCAGCGCAACACCCAGCGCATACACCAGCAACCCCATCCAGGGCAGCCAGC
>NZ_JBFRFE010000659.1:0-2362 GCF_052114665.1 Stenotrophomonas sp. 2YAF22
GTCCGGTTGCGGGGGTGTCCGCGGCATGGATGCCGCGGCCAAGCCTACAGGGACGTATTTACGGCGTCCCCCGCAACCGGACCCACCCCGCCCTCCCACGGAATGCCCGCGGTTGCTGTTGCTTCGGCGGTTGCTGTTGCTTCGGCAGTTGCTGTTGCTTCGGCTTCGGCCTCTGCAGGTGCCGGGCGCAGCCCGGCCGTAACCCCTACAGCACCCGATACGCGCGCTCGGCCGCATCGAATACATTCCCCGGCGCGAACTGCTCGCCCAGGTAATGCAGTGCTTGCCGGTGCTGCTGCAACGAGCGCTGCGCCGCGCCGGGGCCCAGCAGCATCTGCTCGAATTCGATCAGGTCCTGCAGGATGCGCCAGTGCCTATACCACGCAATCCAGCGCGGATCGCCCAGGTCGCTGCCATACCCTTCGGCGAAGCCCAGCGGATGCTCGCGCCCCCAGCGACCACCTACCGCGGCGCCGACAAACATCAGGTCGCGCTCGCGCGGGGCCAGTGCCAGTCCGTCCCAGTCAATCAGGTGCAGCGCATCGTCCTGTCCCATCAGCAGGTTGCCCGCGTGCAGGTCGGTGTGGCACAAGCGCAACGCCGGTGCTTCATCCTGCAATTGACGATGCAGCGCTTCGGCACGCTGGTGAAGTTCGGCGATGCGCGGCCGCTGCTGCTGCCACAGCGCCAGGAACGCACTGCCGGACCGATCCTGCGCCTGCGCCAGCGTCGAGGGATCGCGCAACCATGTCCCCACCGTGTCGACCGCTGCGGTTTCAAGCCGCAGCGTCGGCAGTGCCTGGCGCAGCGCCGGTGGAATCTCGGCCTCATGCAGGCGACGCAGCACTTCGCCCAGCTGGCGCCATTGCGCACGGCTCAGCGGTGCCTCGAAGCCCGACTGCCCTTCGATGTAGGGGAACAACGTGAACTGCAGGCCCCAGCGCTGCACCGATGCGCCGCCGGTCAATGCTGGCCACGGCGCAACAATCTCTTCGATGCCCAAGGTGCCACGCAGCCAATGCAGGCTGTCCCACACCGCGGGCGCCACCTGGAAGTTGCGGCACTTCAACCACCAATGGTCGTGGCGGGCATCGATGCGGAACACGCACGCATTGGCGTCGGCGCCCACCGGACGCGGCACCACCGCCGTCGCGCTGATGTCGTAGGACTGCTGCAGGACTTCAACGATCTGCTGCGCCGAAGCGAATGACATGGATGCAGGCGTGCTTTGGTGACGACACCTACTATCGCAGATGGCCCTGCATCCGCACAGGCAAACTGGTCACAACATCCCTCTCCTGCGACGAAATAACTAGCCGGCGATGCGTCGCATCACCGCTTCCAACGGACCGCGCGCGAACTGCCACGACCACAACCAGGCCGCCGCGGTCGCCAGCATCACGAACAGCAACGCGGCCATCAGCACCCACGACAGGCTTGCGCTGCCATCAAGCAGTCCGAGCGATTCCAGCACGCCCATGCCGATCAGGATGTGCGCCACGTACAGGCTCAGCGTCATCCGTCCGGCCGCGGTGAACGGTTCCAGCCAATCGCCAGGATGCAGCCGCACCAGCCACAGGCATGCCGCGATCAGTGCACACGCCGCGCCTGCGCCGGTCAGCAGATAAGCCGGGCCGGGCGGCATCGGCTGTGTCGCCAGCCACACCTGCCACACCGTGCCGTGACCCCACTGCTGCAACATCTGGCCGGCCCCCATCAGCAGCAGGCCGAGCAGCAGCAAGGCACGCTGCACCCGGGGTTGCGACAGCGGCAGCCGCGCCAGCAGCATGCCCAGCAGGAAGAAGCACAGCCACGGCAACACCGGATGGAAGCCATTGAACAGCAGGTTGCGCATCGCACCCGGCCATTGCCACAGCCCCTCGTAAGCCAGCGTCTGCCAGTTCCAGCCCTGGCTGTAGTCCCAGCGCAGCAAGGCCCAGAACCCGACCATAGCCAGAGCCACCATGCTGCCCAGCAGAACACGGGGCGACGCGCGCAGCCACAGCACCGCCAGCGCGAAGTACACCGCGTAGTAATGCAGGATATCGGCAGGAAACACGGTCAGGTTGAGCAGGCCGAGCACGGCCAGGAACACGGCCCGCCGCCAGGTCTGCACGCTTGCCTGYCACCACGCCAGTCGCTGCGTGGCCAGCATCAGGCCCACCCCGGCCAGCGTCACGAAGGTCGCCGAAGCCTTGCCTTCCAGCAGGTGGAAGAATCCAGCAAGCCAGCCTCCGCCGTCGGTCTCGACGGCCATCGCCAGGCGGAAGTTGACCAGCACCATGCCGGCCAGGGCGAGGTAGCGCGCCAGGTCCAGACCGTGCAGGCGTCGATCGGCACTGCTCACGCGCGCGCCCCGAGG
>NZ_JBFRFE010000660.1:0-2358 GCF_052114665.1 Stenotrophomonas sp. 2YAF22
GGGCACGGGCCTGTGCGGCGCACGGCAGCAGGTCATCGCGGCCCTGGCGTGCGGCCAGATAGCGGCAGATGCTGTTGGACTCCCACAGCACGAAGTCGCCATCGCGCAGCACCGGTACCTGCCGGTTCGGATTCAGCGTGGACAGCACGTCCGGCGCAGGTGCCGGATCATGGGAGAACGGCAGATCGAGTTCGGCGCACAGCCACAGCACTTTGCGCACGTTGATCGAGGTGGGCTTTCCGTAGAGTACAAACATGGGTTCGTTTCAGCACGTGAGACTGGGCCAGCCTACACTTGCCACATGCAAACCGAATTCCTCCTCGTCGCCGGCCTGCTGCTGGTCGTGCTGATCCTGCAACTGGTGGCGCTGCTGCGCCGCCCGCCCCATGATCGGCTGGAACAGGCCGTGCGTGATGAAGCGCGCGTCGGCCGCAGCGAGTTGCGCGAGCAGCTCGATGGGTTCGCGCGCGCGCTGACCGATCTGTCCACCCGCACCGACCAGCGCCTGGACCTGCTGCGTGAAGCGCTGGGCGAAGATGCACGCAAGGCCCGCGCCGAGGCGGCCGACAGCCAGCAGCGCAGCGCCGTCTCGCTGGGCGAACGCCTGCAGGAACTGCGCGTGCAGCTGGATGTGTTCGGCCAGCAGCAGGAGGCGCGTATCCATGCCTTCGGCCAGCAGTTGCAGGAACTGACCGCCCGTACCGACACCCAGTTCGGTGCGCTGCGGCAGGCACTGGTGGAGGATGCCCGCAAGGGCCGCGAAGAGGGTGCGCAATCGCAGCAGCGCCTGACCGAGAGCCTGGGCCTGCGCCTGCAGGAGCTGACCCAGCGCAACGAACAGCGCATCTCGGAAATGCGCGCCACCCTGGAAGAACAGCTGCGCGCGCTGCAGGCCGACAACGCGCAGAAGCTCGAGCAGATGCGCCATACCGTCGACGAGAAGCTGCAGTCCACACTGGAAACGCGGCTGGGCAATTCGTTCAAGCTGGTGTCCGAACGGCTGGAGCAGGTGCAGCGCGGGCTGGGTGAAATGCAGCAGCTGGCAACCGGCGTGGGCGACCTGAAGCGGGTACTGACCAACGTCAAGAACCGCGGCAGCTGGGGCGAAGTGCAGCTGGAGAACATCCTCGAGCAGACCCTCACCCAGGAACAGTACGCGCGCGCGGTGAAGGTGCGTCCTGACGGCAACGAGATGGTCGACATCGCCGTGCGCCTGCCGGGCCGTCGCGACGACGACACGCCGGTCTGGCTGCCGATCGATTCCAAGTTCCCACGCGAAGACTATGAGCGCCTGCTCGATGCGCAGGAACAGGGTGATGCCGAGGGCGTGCGCCTGCAGGGCATCCAGCTGGAACGCGCGATCCGCGTGCAGGCCAAGTCGATCTGCGAGAAGTACATCGTGCCGCCGCACACCACCGATTTCGCGGTGATGTTCGTGCCCACCGAAGGACTGTATGCCGAGGTGATCCGGCGCCCGGGTCTGGTCGATCTGCTGCAGCGCGAGCATCGCGTGGTGGTGGCCGGGCCGACCACAGTCACTGCGCTGCTCAACAGTCTGCAGATGGGCTTCCGCACGTTGGCCATCGAACAGCGGTCCAGTGAAGTGTGGACGTTGCTGGGTGCCGTCAAAACCGAGTTCGGCAAATTCGGTAGCGTGCTCGACAGCGTGAAGACCAAGCTCGACCAGGCCAGCAAGCAGATCGACCAGACGGGGGTACGCACGCGTGCCATCGCCCGCAAGCTGCGGGACGTCGAGTCGCTGCCGGCCGAACAGAGTCGGCAGTTGCTTCCCGACAGCCTGCTGCCCGAGGAGGGTGGCGAAGAAGGCAACGAGGGTGAAGAGGCCTGAGCGGCGCTGACACGCCGCGTGCATCGCGCTGTGCGTATGCTGGCCGCCGCTCACCTCGATCAGGTACCGCCATGCGTTTCCGTCTCTTTGCCAGCCTTGCCCTGGGCGCGCTGCTTGCCGCCTGCAGCAGCACCCCACCGGCCAGTGAAGACGCAGGCACGGCAGCCACGGCGGCCGACAGCCCTGAAGCCGCTGCAGCCTATGAAGAAGCGCGCGATGTGGACTGCCGCGCGGCGGGCGGTACCCTGCAGCCGTTGGGCCGCCTGCAGCGGGTGCAGTGCGTGATTCCGTATGCCGACGCGGGCAAGTCCTGCAGCAGCAAGAGCGACTGCAGCGGCCAGTGCCTGGCGTCCGCCGAGGTGACCGCAGGCGCGGTGGCAACCGGCACCTGCCAGCGTGATGTCAGCCAGAACTTCGGTTGCCGGCAACGCATCGACGGTGGCAAGGCGCAGGGCACGATCTGCGTGGATTGAAGGTAGTGCCGGCCGCTGGCCGGCAACCTCATGACC
>NZ_JBFRFE010000661.1:0-2356 GCF_052114665.1 Stenotrophomonas sp. 2YAF22
GGGCAGTGGGAGTCATACACCGGTTTTGGTGCGGCTGCCTTTGTCGGCTATTCCACCGCCGATGCGGTTAAGGCCACCCGCAACAGCAAGGCGGTGTACGCCGGTGCAGCGACCAACATCACGTCGCGCTGGTACCTGGACGCCGCCGCGCGCTGGGAAGACCACTCGGACTTCGGCACGGTGTCGACCGGTCGGTTGACCACGCGCTTCGACTTCACCGATGCGCTGGGCGTACGTGCCACGGTCAGCAATGGCTTCCACGCGCCGAGCCTGGGCGCGCAGTTCTACCAAGCCACCGGCAGCTGCCCGTGCGGTACCACGCTGGTGGCGCAGGTCGCTTCGCCGGCAGCAGTGGCGCTGGGCGCTACGCCGCTGAAGCCGGAGAAGGCCACCAACTACAGCCTCGGCGTGACCTGGGACCCGAGCCCGGCCTTCCATCTGGCGGTGGATGCCTACCAGATCGACATCCGCGGCCAGCTTGGCCAGTCCAGCCAGATCGGCTACAACGCGCAGGACCCGGCGCGGGTGACCGACAACAGTGGCACCGTGCTGACCGCCGCGCAGAAGAACACCATCGACGCGCTGCTGGGCACGGCCGGCATCAGCATCCTGCCCGGTGATGCGTTCTATGCCAGCTACTTCACCAACGTGGGCGACACCCGCACGCGCGGCGTGGAGCTGACCCTGGAGGCGAACCAGGAAACGCAGTGGGGCAAGCTGCGCTGGAGCTACGCGGCCAATGTGGGCCGCACCACCATCCAGAAAGTGAGCGCGATTCCGCAGGCGTTGCAGGGGCTGCCGAACATCAACCTGCTGACCAAGTCGAGCGAGTACGCGCTGCGCTTCCGCACGCCGTCGTACACGCAGGTGGCGGGGCTGGGCTGGCAGAACGGGCGCTGGCGTTCGAACGTGGACTTCACCTACTACGGCCCGATCAAGCGCCTGAACAACGGCGTGCAGTACAAGCAGCCGCCGGTGCTGGTGACCAACCTGTCCGGTGGCGTCGAGCTGGGTGCCGGTTGGAGTGCGGCGCTGGGCATCAACAACGTGTTCGACAAGCGCACCCGCAAGGTGCCTGCGTACGCACGCAGCGCCACCGATGTGGCCAGCATCGAGACCACCTGGGACAGCGGTGATGTGCTGAGCAACGTCGGGGCGTTCTGGTACGGGCGCGTCAATTACCGGTTCTGAGGTTCATGTGAAACGTCGCCGGGCATGGCCCGGCGCTACCGAGGAGGGGGTCATGTCTTCTGCATTGAATGTGGTTGCGTTGATTGGTTCGCCGACGGCGTCGGCCAACTCGCGCACGTTGCTGCTGGTGCGGCATCTGCTGGAAGAACTGCGCGAGCGGGTCAACATCAGCGTGGAGCTGGTCGAGCTGGCGCCGATCGCGCGCTCGCTGGGGCAGGCGCTGCAGCGCAGCGAAGTGGAGCCGCAGGTAGAGCGCGCGCTGGCCACGATTGAATCTGCACAGCTGCTGGTGGCGGCCGCGCCGGTGTATCGCGGGTCCTATCCGGGCCTGTTCAAGCACCTGATCGACTTCATCGGGCTGGACGCTCTGGTGGATACGCCAGTGCTGCTGGCGGCTACCGGTGGCAGTGAGCGCCACGCGCTGGTGATCGACCATCAGCTGCGTCCACTCTTCAGCTTCCTGCAGGCGCATACGTTGCCGATCGGGGTGTATGCCACGCCGGCCGACTTCGACGGCGACCGGATCAACAGCGCTGCACTGCAGGCACGCATCCAACTGGCGGCCGAGCGTGCGGCGGGACACGTGGCGCACGTGGCGGCAGCGCTGCCCGCGCCGCTGCGCAGGATCGCCTAGGACGTGGCGGTGCAGCTGCGGCATCTGGCGTTCCTCACGCCGGGAAGCTATCTGCCGGAACAACCACGCGCGGGCCTGGACGCGACGCTGGCGCTGATCGCGTTTGCCGAACAGCTGGGCTATGACGGCGCGTGGGTGCGCCATCGCCACCTGGAACCGGGCATCAGCTCGGCAGCGGTGTTCCTGGCGGCGGCCAGCCAGCACACCACGCGCATCGAACTGGGCAGTGCGGTCATCCAGCTGGGCTACGAAACACCGTTCCGCCTGGCCGAGGATCTGTCCTTGCTGGATGCGCTGGCAGGTGGCCGGCTGCAGGTAGGCGTCAGTACCGGCGCGCCGCCACACGGCGGGCTGGTAGGGCCCTTGCTGTACRACAGCGACCCTGCGCGCATCGACTTTTCCCATGGCCGGGTGGCGCGGTTGCTGGAAGCGCTGCGTGGTGAACCGTTGGGCACCGCCGATGCCGAAGTCGGCAACGCCGCCACGCGCTATCGCCCGCGTCTGCAGCCACATGCGCCGGGGTTGGTGGAC
>NZ_JBFRFE010000662.1:0-2331 GCF_052114665.1 Stenotrophomonas sp. 2YAF22
CAGGTAGGCCAGTCCCACACCATGCCCTTGCGCAGGTTCGCCGCCAGTGCAGAGCGGGTTGTCCACCTGGAGGCGCAGCAGGTCATCTTCCAGCGACGCGCGGATATGTACCTCGCCGCCGCCCGCGCGGCTGGCAATACCATGTTTTATCGCGTTCTCCACCAACAGCTGCAATGCCATCGCAGGCAGTTGTGCCTGCACAGCCTCTGCGGCTATCTCCCGCCGCACCTGCAGACGCTGTTCGAAGTGGATCGCCTCGATAGCCAGATAGTCGTCGACCACTTCCAGTTCCTCGGCCAGGGTCACCTGCTCGCTGCGATTGTGGGCCAATGCGTGGCGCAGCGTGCGCGACAGGCGGGTGACCATGTCGCGGGCACGCTCGGGGTCTTCCAGAATCAGCGCTCGCAGGTTGTTCAATGCGTTGAACATGAAATGCGGATTCAGCCGCGCACGCAACGCATCGCGCTCCAGGGCGCTGCGCTCCGCCTCCACCCGCAATCGCGCCAGCTCGCTGTGGCGCGCGCGGCGCAAGCCATGCAGGCCCGCCCACAGTCCCGTCCACATCAAAAGGAACAGGGCGGTGTTCATCCAGTACAGCACGACCGACGACAGCTGATAGTCGGCACGCCCACCGGGCAACTGCACCCAGCCCAGGGCTAACGCCGGCAACAACAATGCCGCCGTCAGCGCCTGTGCAATGCTGGCGCCGACCACCACGCCAGTTGCCAGTTTCAACACCAGGCTGCCCAGACTGCCATCCCACCAGCGCTGCCGCAGTGCGACCGAACGCAGCACGCCGCTGCACAACCACAGGGAAACGGCAATGCTGAGGGAGATCAACACCACGCCGCTGAACAGCGTACCGCCGCCGATACGCACCCCCAGCCACAGGCTGTACGTCGCATAGCCTGCCCACGCCAGCGCGTTGAGGATCCAGAAGCGGCGGGATGGCGTGGTAGCGTCCATGAGCAGCCTTGGCGGTGGAGGAAAGGGCATACGGCGGTCAGGGATGTGCGGCGAGGAAGCGGCGCACCTGCGCCTGCAGCCAACGCGGATCATCCCACATCAGGAAGTGGTAACCCTGTGCGCTCATCTCGATCTGCACACCCGGCAGCTTCGCGTACTGCGCCTGGAACTGCGCACGGGTACTGGCTTCCGTACCCCCCATCGACTGATAAGCGGCCCAGCTGCCCAGCACCAGGACCGGCGTGTGGATGCCGGCGATGTCATCACGCAGATCGCGCACCAGCATGGAGTACATCGCATCGGCCATGCTCGTGCGATCACTGTCGCGCCCCCAACGCTGCAGCTCCGGCAGATGCTGGGTGCTGCGGGTCAGGGCTTTGGCAGTCGCATCGTTGCGTGCATTGAAGCTGGCCTCATCGGCCGCCAGCAGGCCTTCACGCAGCTGCCCGGCCATCATCCCCACGTTCTGCGCGGTGGCCTGCGGATTCATCACCGCCGCATAGAACGGCAGCGAATCAACGATCACCAGCGGACCGATGGTATCGGGTGCCTTCAGTGCCAGTTGCATCGCCAGCACACCCCCCAGGCTGTGGCCGATCACGGCAACCTTCGACAGGTGCCGCGCCTGCAGATAGCCCAGTAGTTCGTCGCGCATTGCCGGCAGGAAATCCGCCGGGCGCGGATCGGCAGGCGCCGCACCGGCAAAACCCGGCAGTTGCACCAGATGGCACTGCACGTCCTTCAGGGCCAGGCAGGTCTCACGCCAGACCTCCGCACTGCTGTTAAGCCCGGGAATCATCAGCAAGGGACGGCCCTTGCCGAGCACCTCGACCTGCACTGTGCCTGGAACGGCGGCCTTGTCGACGGCGGTGGCATGGGCCGGGCCTGAGCCAAGCACGGCCATCGCCAAGCCGATCATCGCCAGCCTGGCCAAGGCCTTCATCGCGTACCAGAGTGCCTGGAAGATCTTCATCGTCTGCTCCTTCATCGCGTGGGTGGTGCCGGGATTGGGACCAGCCTGGCTTGGCTTCCGGTGCCCCGGTTGCGATTACGGAGCAACGGCCCCTCAGCGGGGCGAACGGTCGCCAGCACGGGACGGCCTGACCCTACACGTTCACCGCACATCCATCTTGATGAAGCGATATACTGATCCGAACCCGACGCCACCGCCCGTGCCATGACCGCCATCAGCTTCGAGTTCTATCCGCCCAAGACCGATGAGCAGCGTAGCCAGCTGGACCGTGCCGYGGACAAGCTGAAGGCGTATGCCCCGGAGTACGTGTCCTGTACCTTCGGCGCTGGCGGCTCGACCCTCAGCTACACCTCCGAGACCGTGCGCCATCTCAACCAGCACCACGGCTTCGA
>NZ_JBFRFE010000663.1:0-2317 GCF_052114665.1 Stenotrophomonas sp. 2YAF22
GCCCGGCGCCATGAYCAGAAGCCGGTGCTGTAGCGCAGCGCCGCCTGACGTGCATCATCGCCACCCACGCGCTGGTCGATACCCAGGCTCAGGCGGCCATTGCGGCCCCACCACGATTCCAGCGCCAGGCCGAACAAGGCACTGCCACGCGGTGCGTCAACACCGGCCAACGGCGCCCAGGCATCAACGCCGACGAAACTTGCCTGCCAGGCCTGCTCACCGCCGTCCAGCCGTTGCTGCCATTCGGCATGGCCGCGCAGCATCCAGCGCCCCCACTGCCGTTCACCCCGCAGGCCCGCCAGCATCTGGCTGCGCTGTGCACGTGATGCCTCACCGCGAAGGCCGAAACCGAAGCCGCCCTGCTCACTGAAGCCATCGGTATCCAGGCGGGTGCTGCTGGCCCCCAGGTACGGGGTCAACGACGCACCGATGCGCCCGAAACGGTAGCCGCCTTCGACGCTGGCACTGCTGAAACGCCCGCCGTAGCGCGCGGACACACCGTAGGCAGCGGCGCCCAGCAGCAACTGTCGGTCCAGCTCACGGGTGAACTGGCCGGTGCCGAACTGGGCCAGCGCATAGCCACGCCCAAGGTTCCAGCCGGCATACAACTGCGCCTGCGTCTGGCGGTCACGCCCACGATCGCCACTGAAGTTGCTGCCGCCGTTGCTGCGGGTTTCGCCAAAGGCCATGCCCAGCAGGCCGTTGCTGCCCAGTGCCAGGTCCTGGCCGGCCATCCAGCCCTGGCTGTCGGCGGCGTTGCCGGCAAAGCTGCCCTGCCCGGCTTCGCCCAGCGCGCTCTGCCAGGCGCCACGCAGCTTCGGCGCAGCCTGCACGCGGTCGAAGCGCTCGGCAACCGCGCGGCGCGACATGTCCACGCTGTCGAAGGTCGACGCTTCAGCGCGCGCATGCGCTTGTCCGGACAGGCTCTCCAGGCTCGCCGACAGGCCATCGGTTCCGCCAGACGTACGCTGCAGCGCGCCTGCGGCCACGCCGAACGCCGAGCCCTGCAGATCCACATTGCGGTCCAGCGCGGTGAATGCCGACTGCACCCGCAGTGCCGATGCCTGTGCATTGGCACCCAGGCCCGATGCGGCTGCCGAAACGTTGACCTGGGTCAGGTCCATCCACGCGTCGTTGCTGCCATAGCCGTACTGCGCCTGCAGCAGGGTCAGGCCGTTGGCGCCGGTGTTGGCCACCGGCGTGGTGAACGTGCCGTTGATACCGCCGTTGGCATGGACCAGGCCCTGGCGGCTGCCGACCTGCGGCACGTAGCCGGACACGATGCCATCGACCACGACGCCACCGGCCAGGCGTGCGGTGCCGGTCACCTGCAGCGCGTTGACACCCAGTGCGACGATCAGCTGCGCATCCGGCCGCTGGCTGTAATTGCCTTCGATGGTCGCGGTGGTGTTGGCGTTGACCAGCACCACGCTGGCGCCGTTGTCGACGTTGCCGATCACCCGCGGCGTACCGGGCATGAACTGCAGGCCGGCCATCGAGGCCCCGCCGGAACCGGAGACGCTCACGTTGGAACGGATCACGGCGCCACTGCGCAGGGCCAGGGTGCCGCGCTCAATGCGGGTCGCACCGCTGTAACTGTTGTTGCCGCTCAGCTCCAGCCGGCCATCGCCGCGCTTGATCAGGCCGCCAGTGCCGGCGATGTCGTTGCTCCAGATCGAGCCCGAAGAGGCCGCGTCGACATTGACCGTGACATCGCCCCAGTCGAAGCGGCCGGGCCCGTTCACCGCCTTGCCGACGTTGAGCATGCCGTAGCCGTAGATGGGATCGACGCCCGGCGCACCGATGTCGGTGGCGGTGCCGAGCAGGGTCTGCCGCACCAGGTCGTTGTCGAAGTAGGGATAGCGCTGCCAGACCAGCGCCGCAGCACCGGAGATCAGTGGCGCGGCGAAGGACGTACCGTAGTTCCACAGGTACTTGCCGGTACCCGGCTCCGGAAACACCGCGCTGCCGGGAGCGGTCAGGCAATAGCGCGCGGCGTCGCCACAGGCATTGGCCCACGGCGCACGTTCACCGGGCTTGTTCGGATCGATCGCAGTAGCTACCAGCCAGCCTTTTTCCAGATCCGCTGCCGGCAGCGATCCGCCGAAGCCACGCTGGCTGGGCAGCGCGGCCACGCTGCTAGGCTGGTCGCGCCCTTCGTTGCCTGCAGCGAAAACCACCAGGCCACCGTGATTGATGATGAAGGGGCGATATTCGCCCGCGACCTGCGCGGTGGTGCCGAGGTCGGTCCAGTACAGGCCGCCCCAGGAATTGTTCATCACCTTCACGCCGTAGTTGATCAGGTCCTGGTGGACCC
>NZ_JBFRFE010000664.1:0-2317 GCF_052114665.1 Stenotrophomonas sp. 2YAF22
GAAGTAGCGCTGCAGGAGATTGAAGACGAGAAGGCGCGCTTCCGCCAGGCCGGCGTTGCCTACACCCGGCCGTGGCTGTTCCTGATGTCCGATGGACAGCCCACGGACGCCTGGGAAGCGGTGGCCGAGCAGTGCCGCGAGGCCGAGCAGCAGAACAAGGTGGCAGTGTTCCCGATCGCCGTCGGTAATGCCGACATGAGCGTGCTGGGTCAGTTCAGCCGCAATGGCGAGCGCGGCGTGAAGCGCCTGCAGGGCCTGCAGTTCAAGGAACTGTTCCTGTGGCTGAGCGCCAGCATGCGGGTGGTCTCCAATTCGACGCCCGGTGGCCAGGTGCAATTGCCGGCCACCGACAGCTGGTCACAAGTGCCGGTCTGACCATGGCCTGGCGCGTGATGGCCGCATYGGCCACGGGACGGTCCCATCTGGACCGCGGGCAGCCCTGCCAGGACGCCTATGCGTCGGTGCAGGTGGGGCAGACATTGGTTGCGGTGGTCTGCGATGGCGCAGGCTCCGCATCGCACAGCGATGTGGGCGCCCGGCATGTATCCAGCAGCGTGGCGGCGTCGGTTACCGGGTCCGCGCAGCTCGGCGCCGATCCACTGGCACTGCCGGTGGACGCGCTGCGCAGCATCATCGAAACCGCTGTCGACGATGCGCGCGGGCAGCTGGCGATGCTTGCGCTGAGCCAGGGCCTGAAGCTCTCCGACCATGCCTGCACGCTGGTAGGGGCGGTCGCTACGCGCGATGGCGGCTGGTTCTTCCATGTGGGCGATGGCGTGGCCGCCTGTGCGTTCAGCAATGAATCGCCCGATGCGGTATCGCTGCCCGCCAATGGCGAGTACGCCAACGAAACCTGGTTCGTGACCGGTGGCAACTGGCGCGAGCAGCTGCGGTTGACCCGCTTCGAAGGGGCCATCGATGCGCTGGTGCTGATGTCCGACGGCGTGCAGCCGTTTGCGATGTCGCGCGCGGGCGACAGCCTGTTCCAACCGTTCATCGCACCGGTGATCCGTTATCTGGCCGGCGTGGACGAGACCCACGGCAGCCAGGCGTTGCACGCGACGCTGGCCGACCCGCGCACCGATCAGATCACCGGCGACGACAAGACGTTGCTGGTCGCGCTGCCGGCCTGAGCACATGCCCGGGCGCAGCGGCGAAAAGGTCTACGACGCGCAGCGCAGGCCGCTCACCCTGGAGCGGTTGCTCAAGAGTGGCGGTGCGGGCAGCGTGTTCACCCTCAAGGAGCGGCCGCGCGAAGTGGCCAAGCTCTACCATTCGGACAAGGACGCGCGCGTCTACGAGCGCAAGCTGCAGGCGATGCTGGAGCTGCAGCCGGACCTGCCGCCGATGGAAGGGCAGGGGGCCGACCAGGTACAGATTGCCTGGCCGATGACCCTGCTGCGGGATCGCAGTGGGCGTTTCATAGGCTTCACCATGCCGATCCTGGATCTGTCGGCCACCAGCGATCTGGAGCATGTGCTGCAGGAGCGGCAGGCACGCGCCGAGGGCCTGCCTACCGGCCTGGGCGCGAAGATGACCTTGGCGGCCAACCTGGCGGTGATGCTGGCTGCGCTGCACCGGCGGCAGCACTATGTGGTCGACCTCAAGCCGCTGAACGTGCGGTTCTATCGCAGCACCTTGTTCATCGCGATGCTCGATTGCGATGGTTTCAGCATCCAGGGCAAGGGCGAGCRCTTCCCGGCCGGGCAGGTCACTACCGACTATCTGGCGTCCGAGTTCCAGCAGCCGGGGGTGAAGCCGGGCCAGGAGGAGGCGCAGGATCGATTCGCGCTGGCGGTGATGGTGTTCCAGCTGCTCAATTCCGGCCTGCATCCGTATGCGGGCCGGCCGCAGGGGGCGACGGTGCCCAGTGACCTGCCGGCGCGCATCGCCGCCAACCTGTACCCATATGCGCGCGGCAAGCCGCATCCGCGGATGTTGCCCTCGCCGGTCAGCGGCCATGAGATGTTCCCGCCGGCACTGCGCGACATGTTTGATCGTGCGTTCTCGGCGCAGGCGCGGCGGCGGCCTTCGGCGCAGGAATGGGCCACGCTGCTGCTGGACTACGCACGGCGCAACGCCGGTCAGCTGGTGGCGTGCGGCAAGGATGCGGCCCACCAGCATTTTGTCGGCATGCCCTGTGCCGCCTGCGCCCGCGCCGAACTGCTGGCCGGCAGCGCACGCGCGGCGCAGACTCGCACGCGGCAGAAACCGAACAAGGCCCGCAAGCAGCGTGCACGCACCGCCGCGCGCGTCGCCCAGGCGCAGCCGGTCGCCGCGCAGGCATCGGCGGCCAGCGGCGTGCCCGGGGTGATGT
>NZ_JBFRFE010000665.1:0-2302 GCF_052114665.1 Stenotrophomonas sp. 2YAF22
GACCAGCCGCGTGCCAAGGCGCTGATGGCCGAGTACCAGGCGGCCCGCGGGGTGCGGGTCCGCGCTGAGCGCGAGCAGGCCCTGCGCGACGGCACTGCCGAGACCTTTGGCAGCCTGTTCCGGCGCCGCCCTGTGTTCGTGGTGCTGGTGCTGCTGGGCATGGCGGTGGCGGCGGCACTGGTGCTGCTGCCGTTCATGCTGCTGCGTGGGTAGGGGTGTTCGGCCGGGTTGCACCCGGCACCTGCAGAGGCCTTCAAGCAACATCACAAGCGGCTTTCCGTGGGATGGCGGGGCAGTGTGGGTTTGCGGGGCCGCCGTGAACCCATCCTTGGGGGCTTGGTCGCCGCATCCATGCGGCTCACACCCCGCAAACCCACACTGCCCCGCCTTCGACAGTTTCCGGCGTCTGTAGATCCACGCCATGCGTGGATGAACGGTGGAGGCTGATACGGGGGCGGTCAGGCGCTAAAATGGCGGGATGATCGCCAATACCGCTGCCTATCATTTCGCCGTCATCGACGCCCCCCACGCCCTGTGCGACCAGCTGCAGGCGCGTGCCGAGGCGTCCGGCCTGCAGGGGACGATCCTGGTGGCGGGCGAGGGGCTGAACCTGTTCCTGGCGGGTGCGCCGTCCGCGATCGATGGCTTCTACGCGGAACTGCGTGCTGATGCGCGCTTCGCCGATATGCGGGTCAAGACCAGCTTCAGCGAGCACCAGCCGTTCGCGCGGCTGAAGGCCAAGGTCAAGGACGAGATCATCAGCTTCCGTCGTGACGATGGCCAGCCGCTGGACTACCCGCGCGCGCCAGCGATTGATCCCGCCACCGTGCAGCGCTGGCTGCGGCAGGGGCACGATGATGCTGGCAAGCCGGTGGTGATGCTTGATACGCGCAACCTGCAGGAGATCGAGTACGGCACCTTCAAGGATGCGCTGGTACTGCCCATCCACAAGTTCACCGATCTGCCTGAGGCGCTGGCGCCCCATCGTGAAGCGCTGAAGGACAGCACCGTGGTCAGTTTCTGCACCGGTGGCATCCGCTGCGAGAAGGCGGCGCTGTGGATGCTCAATGACGGCATGGACAACGTGCTGCAGCTCGATGGCGGCATCCTCGGTTACTTCGAGGAAGTGGGCGGCGAGGGCTATGAAGGCCGCTGCTTCGTGTTCGACGAACGCGTGGCGCTGGACGCCGAACTGAAGCCGCTGGTGGACGAACCGCTGGCCGAGCCGCGCCCCAGCGACTTCTGACCCGAAATGTCGGTGCCCGGTAGAGCCGGCCGCTGGCCGGTTGCCACGCCTCTCTGCCTGCCGGCCAGCGGCCGGCTCTACCGGATCAAGCCCGGCGGGCCCTGAGCCCGCCCAACGGGAATCAGCGTCCCGCCACCGGCACTGGCCGTGGGGGCAGGGCGACCCCATCAAACGGGGATCTTGTGACGGAAAACCGCCTGATGATCCCGTTGTCGATCCTCGACCTGGCCCCGGTCTGCGAGGGCAGCGATACCACTGCCGCCTTTGCCAACATGCTTGAGTTCGCCCAGCATGCCGATGCGCTGGGCTACCGCCGCTACTGGCTGGCCGAACACCACAACATGCCTGGCATCGCCAGTGCCGCCACGGCGGTGCTGATCGGCCATGTGGCCGGTGGTACGAAACGTATCCGTGTCGGCGCCGGCGGCATCATGCTGCCCAATCACGCGCCTCTGCAGGTGGCCGAGCAGTTCGGCACCTTGGCCTCGCTGTACCCGGATCGCATCGACCTCGGCCTGGGCCGCGCACCGGGTACCGACCAGCCGACCGCGCGCGCCCTGCGCCGCTATTTCGACAGTGCCGACCAGTTCCCGCAGGACGTACGCGAGCTGCTGCACTACTTCGAACCGGTGCAGCCGGGGCAGGCGGTGCAGGCCGTACCGGGTGGCGGCCTGCGGGTGCCGACCTGGATCCTCGGTTCCAGCCTGTTCGGCGCACGCATGGCCGCCTCGATGGGCCTGCCGTACGCCTTCGCCTCGCACTTCGCCCCCGATTCCATGGATGAAGCGCTCGCGGTGTATCGCCGCGAATTCCGCCCTTCGGCCACGCTCAAGCTGCCGCACGCGATGCTGGCGTTGAACGTGGTGGCCAGTGACAGCGAGGCCGAATCGCGGCGGTTGTTCACCAGCCAGCAGCAGAGCTTCGTCAACCTGCGTCGCGGCCGTCCGGGCAAGATTCCGGCGCCGATCGATGACATCGAAGCGTTCTGGGAACCCCACGAGAAGCTGGGCGTGGAGCGGGCGCTGGCGTGCACCGTGCTGGGTGATCCGCAGCAGG
>NZ_JBFRFE010000666.1:0-2297 GCF_052114665.1 Stenotrophomonas sp. 2YAF22
GCTGCCAAGCCTACAAGGACGTACTTGCGGCGTCCCCGCAATCCGACACCGCCCCGCCTCCCACGGAATGCCAGCTGTTGCTGTTGCTTCGGCCTCTGCGGGTGCCGGGCGCCGCCCGGCCGAACCCCCGTTACCTCAACAGCTGCGCGGTCATGCCCAGCGGCCGTGCATGCTCATCCATGTGCAGGGTGATGGCCTTGGCACCGAACATCTGTTCGGCAAGCTGATCGCTGGCGCCCAGCGAATGGGCGATTTCCGCACGACTTGCGTCCTCGTGCGGGCCGCGCCGTTCCTTGCCGGCGAAGCGGTAGCGGTTGTACTCGGCCCAGGCGATCAGCAGCAGCGCACAGCACGCCAGGATCACCGGCAGGGCGATGATCACGAACGGGTCGAGATGCTGCTTGCGCTCGTACAGCTGCAGCCACGCCAGCTGCCCACCGAGCAACCAGGACACCAGCGTGACCAGCGGTGCCCACAGGTAGAAGTAAAACCCCCAGAACGCCAGGGTCACAAATCCCCAGGCGGTGYGCTGCAGGCGGGGCTGCTTGAGCGGCTTCTGGATCAGCCGCGAGTCGAAGCGGTTGGACGGCGTCCTGGCGGTCGTCTGGCGATGTGCGTTCATCGTATACCTCTGTCTGGGCTGACCCAGGTGGCACGCTTGCCACGCCGCCGGAGAAGGGTCTTCGGCAGCGCCACCAGCGTGGTGAACAGGCTGATCAACCAGTACGCCATCGGGTACCAGATGACCCAGAAATAGTTGCGGCCGATATGCGTTTCGTAACGCCTGTCGATGATCAGGCTGCTGGCGAACTGCAGCAGGCAGACCAGGGCCAGGATCACGCCATGCCATTGCGGCAGCAACGTGTCGATGTACAACGACGGCGGCATCGGGATGAACTTGCCCACTGCCCACAGCAGGATGATCACCAGCATGGTGTAGGCCCACAGCACGCTGAGGATGTATTCCAGCAGCACGCCCCACATCCGCCGCTTGCGCCAGCTGAACAACGATGAGCCGTGGCGCAGCAGGACTTCCACACCGCCCTGTGCCCAGCGCAGTCGCTGCCGCCACAGGCCTTTCAGCGTTTCCGGCATCAGGATGAAGCACAGCGCATTGGGCTCGTAACGGATGTCCCAATGATCCAGCTGCAGCCGCCAGCTGATGTCGATGTCCTCGGTGACCATGTCATCGGCCCAATAGCCGATGCGGTGCAGGGCGGTGCGACGGAACGCGGCAATGACCCCGGACACGGTGAAGATGCGGCCGTACACGCGTTGGGCGCGCTTGATCATGCCGATGATCGAGGAGAACTCCGCCACCTGCAGACGGCCGAGCAGGGTGGAGCGATTGCGGATCCGCGGGTTGCCGGTTACCGCACCCACGCGCGGGCCGCTGGTCAGGTGCCAGACCATCCAGTGCATGGCGAACTCTTCCAGCATGGCATCGCCATCGATGCACACCAGGTACTCCGATCTCGCGGCCAGCGCGCCCATGCGCAACGCATTGGCCTTGCCCAGGTTGCGGTCCAGATGGACCACGCGCAGGCGCGGATGAAGCGCTGCAAGCGCGTCCAGGCGGATGCCGGTGTCGTCGGTGCTGCCATCGTTGATGGCGATCACCTCGAAGTCCGGGTAGCGCTGGGCCAGTGCCGCGCCGAGGGTGTCGTCCAGGTTCGCCGATTCGTTGTGGCACGGGATCAGCAGGCTGGCGAACGGATACTCCGCCATCGGTGGTGGGTCGTTGCGCGGCYGCGACTTCCGCTCACGGCGGAAGAAGTAGTACAGGCCCCCGGACATCCAGAAGAACGCCATCACCATGGGGTAGAAGAAGGCGAACTGGAACATGGCGTTGAGCCACGGATTCATGTCCACGTCACTTCTCCGGATACGGGAAGTTGCGCGCGGACATCGCCGCGCGTGCATCCTGGGTCGACGGCTTGTCGGCGATGAAATCGTCCGGGTACCACGCGAAATGGCGCACGCCCTGTGCCTGCAGGCGGCGGATCTGCGCGCGCAGCTGTTCGCCGCTGATCGGCCGCTGCGTGCGCCAGTCCACGGTCTGCAGCTCGAACATCGTGTGCTTCAGCTCGGGGTCGTGCGCACGCACGGCCACCACCAGCTTGTCCAGCCAACGCTGCGGGCGGCGGCTGCCTTCCATCCAGGGCATCGCCATCAGCGCGGTGCGGTCGTAGGCCTTGTTGAACAGGTCCAGGCGCTGGGCGAACCACGCCGCGCTCTGCGGCTCCAGCACCGGCTGCGCGTACAGGTTGCGCACGGTGCCCAGCTTGGGGCGCCAG
>NZ_JBFRFE010000667.1:0-2293 GCF_052114665.1 Stenotrophomonas sp. 2YAF22
TACCAGGACCAGTACGAACATCCGCTGTGGAAGCAGAATGCCGACACCGCCGCCAGCGCCGGCCATGGTGGCATGGACTGGTTCGTGATCCATGCGTTCGTGGAAGCGCTGAAGGCCAAGGCGCCGATGCCGATCGACATCTACGACGCAGTGACGTGGAGCGCGATTACCCCGTTGAGCGAGCAGTCGATCGCCAACAGTTTCCAGACGCTGGAGTTCCCGGATTTCACTGCCGGTGCGTGGAAGCAGCGCAAGCCGATTTTTGCGTTTGATGGTAAGTACTGATCTGCTCTGTGTAGAGTCGAGCCATGCTCGACTGCTTTGAACACAACGCCGGGCCATGCCCGGCGTTGCTGTCTGCATCGGTGCATTGGCACCCGTAGAGCCGAACCCACGCCCGGCTGTCTTTCCCGCCGACCGCATTAAACTAACGGCCCCACCGTTGGCGGAGCCCCATACCATGCCATGGCAGAAGATCAGCGAACTTCCTGACCAGCGATTCGTCGGCCCCTACGGCACCGAATTCTGGCGAATCCACGAAGGCCAGGTCTTCCACCAGGGTCGGTTGCTGCGCAAGGCCGACGCGGCCAGTTTCGAGTTCATCCCCGAGCACTATTTCATCGCGCGCGATTCGCACGCCGTCTACCACGCCTGGACCCGCCTGCCTGCGATTGACCGCGACAGCTTCCGCCAGTGCGGCGATTACTGGCTGGACAAGCGCAATGTCTACTTCGAATACGAGACTTCGCTGAAAGCCTTGGCCGAAGCCAATTGCGCCACTTTCCGCAGTATGGGCGGCGGCTACGGTGCCGACGATCACGGCGGCTGGTACTGCGGCCGACGCATGAAGCATTGCCTGCGCGGCGACCTGCTGCAGACAATCCCGCAGGACCCGCTGTACGCCGTTGACGACAGCAGCGTCTACTGCGACGGGAAGCCTCTGCCCGGCGTGGATCACGCGCGCTGGCGGCTGCTGGACGGACACTTCTCCGGCGATGGCAGCCGTGTCTACTATTTGGAACGGAAGCTGCCGCGCGTAGATGTGGCGTCGTGGCGTCTGTTGCAGGGGAGCTGGTCGCGGGACCATAAACACCTGTTCCATATGTTCATGATCGAGACCGACCCGATGCTGCGTGCACAGCATGGTTTCACGGATGATGAGGGTTGACGCGCGAAGCGGCTACCGTGACACCTTGATCTGCGTCAGCCGTCCCCCGGACGCCCTGGCATGCGGTACGCGGAACATTGCACCAGGTTGCACGAGTTCGGCCTGCTGCATCATCTTGGGCCACCACTCCAGAAGCCGCGCTGCGCGCTCGTAGTGGTTGAACGTGCTCCAGCCCTTGGCCAGAACGAATACGGTCAGGCCGAGGCGTGCGATCGCCTCGCGCTCTGCGGGCTTGCGATGATGATGATCCTGGGTAACGTGTACGCGGATGCCACGCTGGGTGGCCGCGTCGAAGAGCTCCAGGTCAGTAGTGCCGGGCATCACGAACTCCCTTACGTGGAAGACTTCGTGTTCGTCCGTTCCTGCAATGGCGTCGATGGCCCGGGCCAGCGCGGGCGGAAGATTCTCATCGATCTGCGCCTTCAAGGCGCGGCTCGATTCTCGAACTGCAGTGCTTTCTTCACTGCAGTCAGAGATAGGTCATACAGCTTGGCCACGCGACGCTCGTCGCCACCTTCGGCGCGCAGCGCCTCGACAATGGCGATGGTAGGAACGCCCGATTCGGCAAGGATGGGCTGACCAAAACTGCGCTGTGGATCAAATACCACCGCACGGGATCCCTTCAGTGGGAACCATCGTTCGGCACGATCATCGATGCCCAGTTCGATGCCGTCACGCAGCGAAGGTGCGATGACCTTGCGCATCAYGTCCTGGCGCTTCACCACATCCACCAGTGCTGCATCGCCGCTGTCGCCCACGAGCTCCATGAAAATGCGGCGCCCATCGGTCTTGAAGCTCGTGCTGGTGAAGGGGTACTCCTTACCGAGCCGCTCGTTCAGCTCGACAATGGTTCGCCGCACCAGGTTGAGTGGCACGCCACATGCGACGAATGTGCGGACGAAGCGCAGCTCGATCAGATCGCGAAAGCCAATGCCGTCGATCTCTGAATCGGCCCATTGCGACTTCCACAGGGGAGGGTGGGCTTCCGGATTCCCGTGCTTCCGACCCTGATAGCCCTTCAGCCACCGGCGCAGTTCCGACGAGCTGCCGCCAATGAAGCGCGCAGCATCGGCGTAGGAATAGAGACCGACGCCGAGGCTGTCCTGTGCTGGCAAGGCGATACCC
>NZ_JBFRFE010000668.1:0-2276 GCF_052114665.1 Stenotrophomonas sp. 2YAF22
TCCCCGGTGACAGGTCCGGCGATTATGGAGTGCCCGGGAAAGCTGGCGCCAGCCGTCTCTGGACAAGGGTGGCGATTTATTGACGCATTCGGCGAAGGGTGATGCCAGTGAATCGACTGCGGCACAGGCGATTCGATAGCGCCAAGGCGTTTCAATGTCGCGATCGGCTCTCACTATCAATTTGTGACTTGAATCATGAATTCACACCTTCCTTACCCTGACAAAGTGCCTGCCATGAACCTTGCAATCCGCGCAGAATCCATCGACGACCATGTCGCCATTCACAAGCTCACCGAAATGGCGTTCCGCGATGCTGTCCACAGCAGCCACACCGAACATCACATCGTCGACGCACTGCGTGAGCGTGGCGAGTTGAGCATGTCGCTGGTGGCAGAGGATGCGGGCCTTCTGGTGGGTCATGTCGCGCTGTCCCCGGTCAGCGTGCAGGACGGCAGCCAGGGCTGGTTCGGGCTAGGGCCGATTTCGGTGCTGCCGCAGCAGCAGGGGCGCGGCGTGGGCACGGCATTGATGCGGGCCGCGATCGAGGCTCTGCGCAGGAAGGGCGCGCGGGGCTGCGTGCTGTTGGGCGAGCCGGCCTACTACGGGCGCTTCGGCTTCCGTGCCGTGCCGGGTCTGGTCCTACCCGGCGTGCCGGCGGCGTATTTCCAGGCCCTGTGCCTGCAGCCGCCGATGGCGCAGGGCGAGGTGCGCTACTCGCCGGCGTTCGACGCGGTTGCCTGATCGGGGAATGGCCGGCGCTCCGGGCGCCGGTCAGCCTTGATGGCGCAGGTGGATGAGGGGATACGGACGACCCTGCGAATCCAGCGGCGAGCGACCGGTTTCGGTGAAACCCATGCGCCGGTAAAAGCCCACGGCCTGCGCATTCTGCGCGTTGACGTCAGTGGTCAGTTGCGGATGCAGGGCCAGCGCATGCAGCAGCAACTGGCGGCCGATACCGGTTCCGCGCACGTCGGGATCGATGAACAACGCTTCCATGTGCGAACCGTCGATCAGCATGAAGCCCTGCGGCCGGTCCTGGTCGTCGACTGCCACCACCAGCGGCGCCTGTGGCAGGAAGCCGGCAACTTCAGCATCGATCGCCTGGCGGTCTTCGGCACTGAGGAAGTCATGGGTGGCGTCGACGGCGCGACGCCAGAGATCGACAAGAGCGTCACCATCGGTGGCGCGGGAAGGGCGCAGGGTGGGCATGGGATAGGCCAAGGTGCTTCGGAATACCCGGATTGTAACGGTGTGATACCCGCCAACAGAAAGCCCCGCCGAAGCGGGGCTCTGAACATCAGCGTTCGCTGTGTGCCTTACTGCACGGTGCAGCCGGACACGGCCGGGAAGCCGATGACTTCGCCATTGCCGGTGCAGGCCAGCGTGATCTTCTGGCCCTTCTTCAGGCTGGCAGCCACGTCCTTCGGCAGGTCGCTGGCCTGTACGAAGCCGAACGGCTTGGCGCTCAGCTGCACGACCGGCTTGTCCATGAAGTCCGAGCTGATCGAATCGACCGTGCCGGAAACCAGCAGCGCCTTGCCCTTGTACTTGCCGTCAGCAGCGATCTCGTTGTCCTGGTAATCGCTGAACATCGTGGTGGCGGTCACTTCCAGCGCCGAGGCGGGTGCCATCGCGGCATCGCTGGCGACTGCGGGAGCTGCGGTTTCCGTGGCCTTGGCGGGAGCATCTGCCTCCGCGGCGGCGGACGAGACGCTGGCTTCAGCGACGRCCGCATCGTACTGGCCCTTGCTCTGCGCGCTGATGCCGCTCACGGTGCCGGCAAAGATCGCCAGGCCGACGAAGTACACGATCGGCGAAACGATGATCGAGCCCAGCAGCTGGAACAGACCCTTCATGGCGCCGCCCTTGGCCATCGCGACGATGGCGAGGATGAAGGCCACCAGGTTCAGTGGCCAGCCCAGGAACAGGCCCAGGCCGGGGAACGGTACGAGGAAGCACAACCAAGCGATCGCCAGCGTGATCCATGCGGCTTTTCCGGCAGGGCTTGCCTGCACGGTGGTATCTGCAACTGCGTTCAAAACTACCCCCTGTAGAGATCGAAAGGTGAAATCGTTGCCGGCAAGCGGCAGTGCACAATCGTCAGATGACGAAAGCGCGGTCGTAGCGTGAAGGAGTCTTCACGGCAGATCAAGCGGCGCTGCACCGTTGGCCGGGCCAAGGCTCATCGCATCCAGTCGGCGGAAGCTCCAAAAGCCCTGCGTTACACTAGCCACGCGCTCACTCCTTGAATCCGAGAAACGCCATGACTGATACCT
>NZ_JBFRFE010000669.1:0-2273 GCF_052114665.1 Stenotrophomonas sp. 2YAF22
CCGAACGCACAGCCGCCAGCGGCTGGGCCGGACCGCGGAGCGGGGTTTACGGCGTGTCCTGCCTGTCGCCTTGCTTCGGCTCTCCGCACGGAAAACAAAGGCGCCGCGAACGCCCGCTCTACTTCGCGTAGTGCCCACCGCAGTCGGCATCCTTGCCCGGCCCCAGTTCGATGGTGGCCAGCAGTGCCGCCGGCGGCGCGATGCTGCCCAGCGTCAACGCCACCGCACCCCGGATACCCAGCGCCTTGAAGTCCGGGCGGAACGACGGGTCCTTGAAGGTGCCGCCGATGCGCAGCGGCGAGCGCAGCACCAGGATGCTCCTGTCCTTCGGCCGTGGCTTCAGCAGCAGGTCCAGTGTTTCATCGCGCAGGCTGACATCGCCCTCGCCGAGGATGATCGTATCGGTGGTGTCCACTGCCATCGACCGGGTATGCATCAAGCCCTCGCGCACGCCGAAATCGGCGAAGGCGCAGCGCAGGGGAATCTGTTTGTCGCCGGTGAACAGGAATTTCAGCGACTCGGTGATGTCCAGCCCCGCCACTTCCATCAGCAGGTTGCCGACATGGCCGCGGCCCATGCCCAACGCCACGTTGCCGCTGCTGCTGCCGAGCATCGCCGCGATCGAGTTGCCGTTGCCGGTCAGATCAATGGCGCCGCTGATCCCCCCCTTGGCCTGCTCGGCCAGCTTGGCATCGGGGAACAACTGGCCCAGCTGCACGCCGCGCACGCTGGCTTTCAACGAGGTTGCGATCTGCGGGCGACGTGCGTCCATGCGGATCGTGCTGCGGATGTCGCCGCCAGCAACGCCGAAGTTCAGCGGGTCCAGCCGCAGTACACCATCATCCAACAGCAGGTGTGCATCCATGTCGTCCAGCGGCAGCTTCGGCGCATTGATGCGCTGGGCCTTCCAGCGTACGTCGGCATCCATCGCGCGAAGCTTGCCGAGGTTATACGGCGTGGCCGGCAACACCTTTGCGCTGGCGGCCACACGTGCGGCCTCGGCCCGCTGTTCTGCATTGGCGGTCTCGCCGCCACCGGTCTTCGGGGGGGCACCGACGAAGCCTGCAAGGTCATCGAAATCGAGGCGGCGCGACACCAGGTTCGCGGTCATCCGGGGGCGTTCCCTGGAGACATCGAACTGCACATCGCCGCCCAGGTCGCTGTCGCCGACTTTTCCGGTGAAGCGCTCGTAACGCCACACCTGGTGATCACGCTTCAGCCGGCCATCCAGTGCGTAGGGCGGGGAGGGCGGAATGGCGATGCCCAGTAATGGATACAGATCGGCCAGGTCTTGCCCGCTCAGCGCGAACTGCAGGTCGAACACCTGCAGCTGGAACGGGTTGGTCAGGGTGCCAGTGGCGACGGCATGGGTCGCGCCAGCGCGGCCATCCAGATGGATGCGGAAAGGATGGGCGCTGTCGGTCAGCTCCAGCGGCGATTCGGTGCCGCCGCTCAGGATGAAGGGATTGCCCCGCCAGCGGCCCTTGCCGGCCACCAGCAACGGTGGTGCAGCGTCGGCCTGTTTCGGTTGCCCGCTACGCACGTTCACCAGGATGTCGGTGCGGCCGAGTGCGTCGAGGAACTGCAGGCGACCATCGTCGATGTGCAGGCGCTTGAGCTGCGGTGTGGTGCCGCCCCTGCTCTCGCCGAGGAAGCTCCAGTTGCCCGGGTCGCCCTTGCGTGGAGCCGTCTCGAGCAGCACGTCAGGGCGGGTCAGGCGGATCTCGGGCAGTTGCACGTTGCCGCGCAGCAGGGGCCACACCCGCACGTCGATCTCAACCCGGTCTGCGCTGGCCATGTTCGGCTGTTTCGCCCAAGGCGCATTGGCGAAGGTGAGGGTATCGGCGCGCACGGTGGTGGTACGGCCGAGTTCGACATCCAGGTTGCCGATGTGCAGGGCGCGCCCGGTACGCGCCTGCACCGCACGTTCGACCGGGCCTTTGAACCAGTTCCAGTCCCACAGGGCGATGAGGACCAGCAGTGCTGCGAACAGGAACACCAGCACGGCGAGCCAGCGCTGCCCGCGGGGACCGGGGCGACGCAGGCGCCAGCGCGGCGCCTTGGAATCAGCAGGAGCAGAGGCAGCATTCACACCGCCATGGTTGCCCCGTCGGGGTGGACGGGGCGCGAAGCGATCATATGCATCGTGTGCAGAGCCGGTGCCTGCTCGCCGGCCAGGGGCCTGGCGTTACCCTCAATACGGGATCACAGCACCTGTCGGGTCACGGCGACGAAGTGGCAGACGCTGCCACCGATCACGAACAGATGCCAGA
>NZ_JBFRFE010000670.1:0-2269 GCF_052114665.1 Stenotrophomonas sp. 2YAF22
GCGCAGCGCCACCAGCCACAGCATGGTGGCCAGCGAACCAGTCACCGACAGGTTCGGGCCCAGGTCCACGCCGATCAGCAATGCCGCACGCGTCTGCGCCGGCAACTCGGCCATCTGGCCTAGGGAGCCGGCCGCCAGACCCACCGGCAGATTGTTGGCCACGTTGCTGAGCAGTGCGGCCGAGGCACCGGCCAGCCAGCCCGCCTGGTGYGGCGAAGTCTGCGCCAGCGCCTGCAGGTTGCTGGCCGCCAACTGGATGACACCGGTCTGCGCCACTGCTTCAACCAGCACGAACAGGCCGGCCACCAGCGGCAGCACGCCCCATGACACGTGGCGCAACAGCGGCAGCGGGCTGTGGCGCTGGCGGATCGCCACCACCGCGACGCTCAGCGCGCCTGCACAGAAGGTGGCCAGGCCCAGCGGGCCGTTCATTGCGGAGGTCACCAGCAGCACGGTGCCGGTGAACAGCACGCCGAGCGCGCTCAGCCGGCCACCCTCGGTAAGCGGGCGATGCTCGGGCGACGCTGCCAACGGTTGTGTGATCTCGCGGCGATACACCCAGCGCAGCACCAGATAGGTGCCACCAATCGCAGCCAACGACGGCAGCGTGAACTGCGCCAGCCACTGCAGCAGCGAGGGCATGTGGCTGCCATAGACCACCAGGTTGGCCGGGTTGGAAATGGGCAGCACGAAGCTGGCTGCGTTGGCGATGAACGCGCAGACGAACAGATAGGGCAGGGGATTGGCGCGGGCCGCCTTGCATGCCGCATAGACGGCGGGGGTGAGCACCACGGCGGTGGCATCGTTGGACAGGAACACCGTCACCACCGTGCCGACCAGGAACACCAGATCGAACAAGCGCCGGCCCGAGCCGCCGGCGTGGCGCACCGCATACAGCGCCAGCCAGTCGAACAGGCCCTCGCGCCGCGCCAGCTCGGCCAGCACCATCATGCCGATCAGGAACAGATAGACGTCGCGCCCTTCGGCCACTGCATGCCAGGTCGTGCCGAGCGACACCGCCCCGAGCAGCGGCAGCAGCGCGGCCGCGCCCAGCGCCCACACGTATTCCGGAATGCGGAAGGGGCGGAACAACAGGCCGACGGTGGCAACGGCCACGGCCGCCCAGATGATGAGGGGGGAATGGGAAGCGAGCATGGAGTACGTGGGGGTCTCAGCGGCACCGGCGCGTAGCCAACAGCAACGCGCGCGCTGCATCGCGGCAAGTGCAAGAAAGTCGGCATCATACCCGGTCGATGGTTTACGCCATTCACCGTGATGCGTCACGGTAATTCCGACCCCGGACGCCCACAACGCAACAGGTAGTGCCGGCCGCTGGCTGGCAAAACGCCAACTGAAACCCGTCTCGGCTACGATTCGATGACCGACACAAACGCCGGTGGGGCAGGGGGCGCAATGGACATGCAGACAGAAACCGTATTCGATTCACCCGCGCAGACCACGCCGCGGGAGGAACTGACCTTCCACTGGCTCTACGAGCGTGTGCAGGGACTGGTCGATCGCAGCATCTACCCGAAGGCGGGCCGATTGGAAAAGTGGTCGTTCCGAGTGGGCATGCTCGCAGCCGTCATCGGCATTCTCAGCAGCCAGCTTCCAGATCGATGGCTTCCAGTTAGCGTGGTGTTGCCGTTAGTCATCGTGTGCTTGGCGGTAGAGATTGGCGGCTTCATCGTGGGAGGCATCCTCGCGGCGCGGAGAGGAATTCGGCAGTTCATCCAGCCACGTCTGTCGCATGCGAGGGAAATGGATAGCGATTTTGCGCACTGGCAAGCAGTGGTCGCCGACCTTCGCGCCTTTCCCAGGATCGAGCGTGAACGGCGACTCAAGTACGTCAGCACCCTGCGCACCAACATGATTGAACGCATGGGAATGATGTATGGCGGACTGCAGCGCCTTGGTCCATTTCCTGTATTGATTGCGCTCTACCTGCAGTTCCGTGGATGGAAATGGGGCGACTGGGCGGGGGCTTTCGACGTCAGTTTGCTCGGCGCACTGCTGATCTTTGGAATGGTGGTGCTCTATGCCGTGGGCTGGATGCTGATCGGACTGCGCACTCGGTTGGACACCTATGTCGCCTTGCTTGAGGGCTCCATCCAGGAGCCGGATCTGGACAAGCCCGCAATCATGCATGCGCCTCAGGCCTCGCCGCCATCCTGCGTGTAGCGCCGAGTTTGCTGTCGCCGCTTCGGTCGGGCACATCTTGACTGAAGCTGTTAGGCGCGCGCTGGACGCATGCTCCAACATGCTGTCC
>NZ_JBFRFE010000671.1:0-2264 GCF_052114665.1 Stenotrophomonas sp. 2YAF22
GCCTGCGGCCTTGTACAGCCGCGCCATGCCGGCACCGATGTTGAAGCTGCGCTCGCCCCACAGCGGCGGGAACGCGATATCGCCGCTGGCATCGCGCCGGCCTTCGCCGTTGTCGCCGTGGCAGGYGGCGCACTGCGCGGCATACAGCGCCTGTCCACGTATCGGGTCCGGTGTCAGCGTGCTGTCGATCGGCCCTTCGCTGGGCGCGGCCACGCGCGCACCCTCCGGTACCGGGCGGCTCAGCCACGCCATGTATTCCAGCATCGCACGCATCTCCGGCGCGTCCTTGGCCAGCGGTTTGCCGTTCATCGATCGCTGCAGGCAACCGTTGATGCGCTCGGCCAGGCCGATTTCCCTGCCCGGTCGCGGCATGTAGCGCGGGTAGCTGCCGCCTCCGGTGTTCAAGTAGTGGTTGCCGAACGGTCGCTTGCCCTCGGCCATGTGGCACGAATTGCAGTTCAGATCGTTGCCGACGTTGTCCGGCAGAAGGCGTGCGGTCTCGTTGAGCAGGCGACGGCCGAACATCACCGCGTCGGCGTTGCCGAGGCTGGCGATCTCCTCGGCACTGGGCACGTGGTACTGGCCCACCACCTGGCCGTGGCTGTCGAGGATGTCCAGGGTCCTCGCGACTTCCGCGTCCAGGTCCGGGTACAGGTGCTGGTACAGCAGCGTGCCAGCACCGGCCAGCAACACCGCAACGACCGCGCTGGCGATCAACGCTGTCGAACGCTTCTTCGAACGCCTCATTGCGCCGTCTCCTGCGGGACCACATGCGCCGGCTTGTCACGCACCACCCGGCGCATGCGCGCTACGTCCAGTTCAGTGACCGCGCTGGCCTGGTTGCCCCAGCTGTTGCGGATGAAGGTGAGGATGTCGGCGAGCTGCGCATTGGGCAGCTGCTCGAAGCCCGGCATGGTGAATGCCATGCGGTCATGCGCGGTATGTGGCGTGCGCCCGCCGGTCAGGGTTACCTGCACCAGCGAGCTGGGATCATCGGCGAAGACGATGGAGTTGCCGGCCAGGGCAGGGTAGACCCGTGGCATGCCGCGGCCATCTGCGCGATGGCAGGCCTGGCAGTGTTCCGCGTAGGCCAGCGAACCGGCCACCCGGTAGTCGCCGCCGCGCAGTGCGGCGGTGGTGGTGTCGGTGCCCGGCGTCCACTGCGCGCTACGCCCTTCGCGGGCCGGCAGCTGCTTCAGGTACCGCGCCATCGCCAGCAGATCGGCGTCGGACAGGTACTGCGTGCTGTGCTCGACCACATCGGCCATGCCGCCGAAAGCCGCGGAGCGATCGGTGCGGCCGGTACGCAGGAACTCGACGATTTCGGCTTCGCTCCAGCTGGCCAGGCCGGTCTGTTCATTGCGCAGGTTCTTCGCGTACCAGCCTTCCAGCACCGAGCCGGACAGGAACTGGCGGCTGCCATCGTCGGCCATCGCCTTTTCCTGGAAGGCCAGCCCGCGCGGGGTATGGCACGCGCCGCAATGGGCCAGGCCTTCAACCAGTTCGGCGCCGCGCTGCTGGCCGGTATCCAGGGTGGGATCAGGGCTGAAGCTGCGCGGACGTGCGAACAACAGCTGCCACCAGGCAAGCGGCCAGCGCATGTTTGCCGGCCACGGAATCKTGCTGTCGGCGTTGTCCTGCCGGACCGGCTGCACCGCACCCATGAAGTAGGCGTACAGCGCCTTGATCTCGGCATCGCTGGCGATCACGTACGAGGCGTAGGGCATGGCCGGATACAGCGGCTGGCCGTCATGGCGGATGCCACGCCGCACCGCGCGCTCGAAATCGGCGTAGTCGTATGCGCCGATGCCGGTCTCCGTGTCCGGTGTGATGTTGGTCGAGTACAGCGTGCCCATCGGGGTCTGCATGCCAAGGCCGCCGGCGAACGGCCTGCCGCCCGGTGCGGTATGGCAGGCGGCGCAGTCGGCAGCACGCGACAGGTACCGGCCCTGTTCGATCAGGGCCGGGTCGTGGATGTCGACCTCGGCCTGTTGCGGTGGGGCGAACCAGTACGGTGTACTGCGGGCGATGCCGTAAGCGGCGGCCAAGGTGGCGGCCAGGGCAATGGCGAGCTTGAACGGGGTGCGCATGCCGGCACTGTGGCCATTCGTGCGATGGCGTTCATTGATCCGGATCAATGCTTTCGCCGGTCGCGACATTGTGACAAGCTGAATCGATCCTGCGCTGTCATCAACCCGTCATCCAGCTGCGATAGATGGCGCCGGGCGTGGCCGCTAACCTGCCACGCTGTCGCACTTTTCCCC
>NZ_JBFRFE010000672.1:0-2242 GCF_052114665.1 Stenotrophomonas sp. 2YAF22
ACCGCCTCGTGGCAGACCACCGATTCCTCGCCGGTGCGCCCGACCGTGGACGACGAACGCGAGCACGTCGGCTTCTATCTGGTGCAGGTGCTGTACCGGGTGATCCCGGTGCTGTACGAATCGCTGCAACAGGCACTGCGCGATACCTATGGCGCGGAACTGCCGCTGCCGCGCCTGCTGCGTTTCGGCACATGGGTGGGCGGCGACATGGACGGCAATCCCAATGTGGATGCGCACACCATCCGCAATACGCTGGATGCACAGCGCGTTGCCGTGCTGGGCCGTTACCAGAAGGAACTGCTGCAGCTGGCCAGCCTGCTCAGCCAATCCACCGAGCGGGTGGGGGTAAGCGATGCACTGCAGGCGCGCGTCGCGCATTACCAGCAGTTGCTGCCGCAGGTGCAGTCGCGGCCACGCCATGCCGACATGCCATATCGGTTGCTCAACGACCGCATGCGCGCACGCCTGCAGGCCACGCTGGATGATGCCGACGGCGCCTATGCCGGCCCGAACGAGCTGATCGATGACCTGCAGCTGATCCTCGACAGCCTGCGCGCGAACCGGGGCGAGCATGCCGGCGGCTTCGCGGTGCAGCGCCTGTTGTGGCGGGTGAAGACCTTCGGCTTCCATCTGGCGCGGCTGGATGTGCGCCAGGAATCGAGCGTGCATGCGCGCGCGCTGGCGGCAGTGCTGGGTGGCGATGCTGCATGGGACGCATTGGATGCAGCGGGTCGCGCACGCCTGCTGGCACCGCATGCCAGTGGCGAGACACCCTTGCCCGTTGGCAATGATGAAGGCAACCAGCGCTTGGATGCGGTGTTCGTTGCATTGGCCGATGCACGTGCGCGGCATGGTGGCGACGCGCTGGGCAGCTACATCATCTCGATGGCGCACGACCGTGGCGATGTGCTGGCGGTGCTGGCGCTGGCGCGTCGTGGCGGCCTGGTCGATGACGCCGGCCACGTGCCACTGGATATCGCGCCGCTGTTCGAAACCGTGGACGACCTCAAGCGCGGCACCGCGACGCTGCGCGATCTGCTGGCCGATCCGGTGTACCGCGCGCATCTGCGTGCACGCGAGGACGTGCAGATGGTGATGCTCGGCTATTCGGACAGCAGCAAGGATGGTGGCATTGCCGCATCACGCTGGGGCCTGCAGCGCGCACAGGTGGAACTGCTGGAGGTGGCCGCCGAAGCGGGCCTGCGCCTGACCTTCTTCCATGGCCGCGGTGGCTCGATCAGCCGCGGTGGTGGCAAGACCACGCACGCGGTCGATGCCTCGCCACGCGGCAGCATCGATGGCCGCCTGCGGGTGACCGAACAGGGCGAGGTGATCCACCGCAAGTACGGCATCCGCGCGCTGGCGTTGCGTTCGCTGGAGCAGGCCACCGGTGCGGTGCTGCGCGCCAGCCTGCGCCCGCGAGCCGCCGAGCCGCGCGAGGACGATTGGCGGCCGGTGATGGACGTGGTCGCCGGTTCCAGCAGCGAGGTCTATCGGGCGTTCGTCGGCCAGCCACGCTTCATGGACTATTTCCGTACTGCCACGCCGATCGATGTGATCGAACGGATGACGCTGGGGTCGCGGCCGTCGCGCCGGCTCGGCCAGGATGCGGCCTTGACCAACCTGCGTGCGATTCCGTGGGTGTTTGCCTGGAGCCAGGCGCGCGCGGTGATTCCGGGCTGGTATGGGGTCGGCAGCGGCCTGCAGGCGGCGGTGGACGCCGGCCATGAAGCCACGCTGCGCGAAATGGCGCGGGACTGGCCGTTCTTCCGCACCTTCCTGGATGACATCGCGATGGTGCTGTCCAAGGGCGATATCACCATCGCCGAACAGTTCTCGCGCCTGTCCGGCGAGCTGCACGATGCGTTCTTCCCGCAGGTCGAGCGCGAACTGGAGCTGACCCGGCACTGGCTGCTGGCGCTGATGGAGCAGCAGACCCTGCTGGACCACGACGCGCGGCTGGCGCTGTCGATCCGCCTGCGCAATCCCTATGTGGACCCGATCAGCGTGCTGCAGGTGGACCTGCTGCAGCGCTGGCGCGAAAGCGGACGCGAGGACGACGACCTGCTGCGTGCGCTGGTGGCCTGCGTGAATGGTGTTTCGCAGGGCGTGCAGAACACGGGGTGATGCGAGAGGAGTAGTGCCGGCCGCTGGCCGGCAACTGCATGGGCTTGCCTGCTGCGAGGTTGCCGGCCAGCGGCCGGCACTACTCCTCTCGCATCACCCCGTGTTCTGCACGCCC
>NZ_JBFRFE010000673.1:0-2241 GCF_052114665.1 Stenotrophomonas sp. 2YAF22
CCCCTTCTTGCTTTCCGATACACCTCATCCACGCATGGCGTGGATCCACCAACCGTCATCGGGAAATTGTCGAAGGCGGGGAGGGGGCAGCTGGCGGGACCGTCCACGGCATGGATGCCGTGGCCGAGCCTACAGGGACGTACTTGCGGCGTGTCCCGCCAGCTGCCCCCCTCCCCGCCAACCAAGCAACAACCCAGAGCCGCTCTGGCTTTTGTAGTTGCAGTTGCATCTGCGGGCGCCGGGCAGCCGCCCGGCCGATCACCCCTGCAACTGCAGCCGCTCACGCATCAGCGGCACCAGCCAATCCAGGAACACCTGCACACGTTGCGCGCGATGCTGCCGGTGCGGCAGCAACAGGGTCACCGGCAGCGGCTGCGCCGCGTACTGGGGCATCACTTCCACCAGCGCACCGGTTTGCAGTTCGGCCTGCACGTCGTAGCGTGGAATCTGCAGCAGTCCCAGCCCTGCTACGCAGCAGGCAATCGACGCCTCGGCGCTGTTCACCCGCACCCAGCCGGGCATCGGCAGCGTGCGCAGCTGCGCGCCGTCCTGCCATTCCCACGGCTCCACCCGYGCCGTGGTCGGCGACGCATAGTTCACCGCGCGGTGCTGCTGCAGGTCGGTGGGGTGCTGCGGTACGCCGTGCGCGTGCAGGTACGCCGGCGCGGCAACATTGACGAAGTCCAGCTGGCCCAGCGTGCGGGCCACCAGGCTGGAGTCACCCAGCTGGCCCACCCTCAGCACCGCATCGCAGCCGTCCTCGATCAGATTCACCGCGCGATCGGTCATGCCCAGGTCCAKCTCGACCTGGGGGTGCCGTGCGAAGAAGTCCGGCAGGGCCGGGGCGATGATGCGGCGGCCGATCCGGCTGGGTACATCGATCTTCAACAAGCCCCTCGGCTGCGCGTCGTCCGTGCGGAACAGCGACTCGGCATCTTCCATTTCGGCGATCAGGCGCAGGCAGCGCGCGTAGAAGGTGTCGCCATCGTGGGTGGTGGAGACCCTGCGGGTGGAGCGCTGCAGCAGGCGCGTACCCAGGCGCTGTTCCAGTTCTGCCACGGCCGCCGAGACGGTGGAGCGGGGCAGGCCGAGCTGGTCGGCGGCGCGGGTGAAGCTGGTGCACTCCACCACCCTGGCAAAGATGCGGAAACGCTCGATCCGGTCCATTGTTCGCCCGCTCTGGAAAGTTAAGTCAATGTTGCGGGCTTTATCCGCGATTTCTGCACGATATCGTCGTCAGCACAGGGTTGCCAGTCCGGCAGCCCCTTTCCGGGACCGATGCCATGACCGACCACCGTATCCAGGGCAAGACCGTGTTGATCGCCGGCGGTGCCAAGAACCTCGGCGGGCTGATCGCCCGTGACTTCGCCGAGCAGGGCGCCAAGGCCATCGTCATCCACTACAACAGCGCCGCTACACAGGACGATGCCGAGGCGACCGTTGCAGCCGTGCAGGCCGCAGGTGCCAAGGCCGTGGCGTTGCAGGCCGATCTGACCTCGRCCGCAGCGATGGAGCGGCTGTTCGCCGACGCGGTTGCCGCCGTCGGTCGCCCTGACATCGCCATCAACACTGTCGGCAAAGTGCTGAAGAAGCCGATGCTGGAGATCAGCGAAGCGGAGTACGACCAGATGAGCGCGGTCAACGCGAAGACGGCGTTCTTCTTTCTCAAGGAGGCCGGACGCCATGTCAACGACGGTGGCCGCATCTGCACGCTGGTGACGTCGCTGCTCGGTGCGTTCACGCCGTTCTATTCCAGCTACGCCGGCACCAAGGCGCCAGTGGAACACTTCACCCGCGCAGCATCGAAGGAATTTGGCGAGCGTGGGATTTCGGTGACTGCGATCGGTCCCGGGCCCATGGATACGCCGTTCTTCTATCCGGCCGAGAGTGCCGATGCGCAGGCGTATCACAAGACCGCCGCGGCGCTGTCGGCATTCACCCGTACCGGCCTGACCGACATCGCCGACATCGTGCCGTGGATCCGCTTCCTGGTGACCGACGGCTGGTGGATGACCGGGCAGACCATCCTCGTAAACGGTGGTTACACCACAAAGTAGAGACACGCGAGGCTTGAGTTCGTGCCGTGGATCCACGCCATGCGTGGATGCTCCTGGCTTCATCCACGCATGGCGTGGATCTACTGTTGATCCCCAAGTGGACAGCTTCAGGGCGTTCACGGGCACAATAGCGGCCAGTTCCAGGGCCGGAGCGCCTGCCATGTTCTTCCGCACGACCTGCGCC
>NZ_JBFRFE010000674.1:0-2239 GCF_052114665.1 Stenotrophomonas sp. 2YAF22
GGCTAGGCTACCGGCACGCAATTGAAGTTGGCCCTGCGCGAATCGGTGGACGGCCCGCTGCTGGGCATCTGCGTGGTGTTTGCGCTGGATCGGGACGCGGCACGTGCCGAAATCGGCTATCTGCTGGCACCTGGCAGGCAGGGCCACGGCTACATGCATGAAGCGCTGCAGCAGGTGCTGGCCTATCTGTTCAACACCCTGCAACTGCACCGGGTGGAAGCGGAGATCGATCCACGCAACCACGCCTCGGCACACGTGCTCGAACGCCTGGGCTTCCACCGCGAAGGCCTGCTGCGGCAGCGCTGGCGCATCCGCGGTGAGCTGGCGGACTCGGCCGTGTATGGGCTGCTGGCCGACGACGCTGTGCGAGGTGCCACCTCCGCTTGACCGGATCAGGCCGCAACGCTGGCCCATGCCTTTGGACACATACGGTACGCGGCACCCCGCCCTAGCATCGGAGTCCCTTCCGCTGCCGTTCCGGTGCCATGAAGTTCCTGCTGCACTCTGCCGCGCTCTGCGTCGGCCTGCTGATCGCCCCTGCCTGCGTGCTGGCCGCGCCTGCTGCTGACGGCGCCTCCGAAACGAAAGAAGAAAAGACCGAAGCCGCGCCCCTGCCGGCCGATGCGTCGGCTCGCCAGAGCATGCGCCTGGCTGGGCGCACCCTCGACTACACCGCCACCGTCGGCACCCTGCCGGTACGCGATGCGAAGGGCAAGGTGATAGCCGATGTGGTGTTCACCGCCTACACGATGCCGGGCAAGGACCGGCCGGTGACCTTCGCTCTCAATGGCGGCCCCGGCGCTTCTTCTGTGTACCTCAACCTGGGTGCCATCGGCCCGAAGGTGGTGACCTTCGGGTCGGAAGGCGACAGCGCATCGGCGCCAGCGAAGCTGCACGACAATCCCGGCACCTGGCTGGACTTCACCGACCTGGTGTTCATCGATCCGGTGGGAACCGGCTTCAGCCGTGCCCGCATCGGCGATGACGAAGCGAAGAAGCAGCTGTACAACCCCAGCGCCGATATCGAGTACCTGTCGCGTTCGATCTACGACTGGCTGCTGCGCAACCAGCGCATGGCCTCGCGCAAGTACCTGACCGGCGAGAGCTATGGCGGCTATCGCGGCCCGCGCATCACCCACTTCCTGCAGACGCGCTTGGGCGTGGCGATGAACGGCCTGGTGCTGGTGTCGCCGTACCTGAGCCCGACGCTGGAAGACAACGCCGATGTCTCGCCGATGGCGTGGATGCAGACCCTGCCGTCGATCGCTGCCGCGCACCTGGAGCGCCAGGGCAAGCTGACCGACGCGGCGATGCGCGAGGTGGTCGAGTACACCCGCGGCGACTACGCCACCGCGTTGATGAAGGGCCGCAGCGATCCGCAGGCGACCGAGGTGATGCTGCGCCGGGTGGCCGAGTTGACCGGCCTGGACCCGCAGTTCGTGCGCCGCGCCGGCGGTCGCTTGGAAACCCAGGCCTACCTGCGCGAGGTGTTCCGCGACAAGGGCACGCTGGGAAGCCGCTACGACTCCAACGTCACTGCATTCGATCCATTCCCGAACGATCCGGAGCAGCGCGCCAACGATCCGCTGCTGGACAGCATCATCGCCCCGACCACCACGGCGATGGTCGACTTCGTTACCCGCGAGGTCGGCTGGAAGGTGGATGCGCGCTACCAGGCACTGAACTACGACGTGAACCGTCTGTGGGATCGCAATGGCGACCTGCGCGAGGGTGCGGTGACACAGCTGCGCCAGGCGGTTGCTATCGACCCGCATCTGCAGGTGCTGATCGTGCACGGTTGGAATGATCTGTCGTGCCCGTTCATGGGCTCGATCCTGACGGTGGACCAGATGCCGACAATGGGCAGCAATCCGGACCGCGTGCAGGTGCGCAGCTATCCGGGTGGGCACATGTTCTACAGCCGGGCTGACAGCCAGGCGGCGTTCCGCAGGGACGTGCAGGCGTTGTTCCAGCGCAACTGAGGGGTTGTCGGCCGGGCCTGCGGCCCGGCACCCGCTGACAGCAACGGCAACGGCAACGTCAAAAGCTGGCTTTCCGTGGGTTGGCGGGGTGGGCCCGGTTGCGGGGGACRCCGTAAACCCCCAGACCGGCCCAGCCGCTGGCGGCTGTGCGTTCGGSCGCTTGCGAAGCAGTGCTTCGCAAGCAAAGCGCCCTCACCCWTGGGGGCTTGGCCGCGGCATCCATGCCGCGGACACCCCCGCAACCGGACCCACCCCGC
>NZ_JBFRFE010000675.1:0-2221 GCF_052114665.1 Stenotrophomonas sp. 2YAF22
CGGCACATCGGCGCCCTCCTGCACGGCTGCCTGCAGCCGGTCGTGTCCGTCCAGCACCACGTGTGCCTGCAGGCCACTGCCCCACATCAGCAGCACCGGTGGCAGTGATCCTGCCCGGGCCTGCCTGGCCCAGGCCTTGACCCGCCCATCCGTGGCCAGTGACGGTGCCCGCAGCAGGACGGGAGGCAGGCATTCGCCGTGCGTCACGCTCGACCAGTCCAAGGTATCGACCGCCGGTCGGGCCAGCGCATCTGACGCGAGCGTGAGCGGCATCCGCGCACGCTCCAGGCCATGCAGCGTCGGCTGCAGCAGCCATTCGCCCTGGGCCAGCGGAGATCGATCCGAACGGGTAAGGGCCCGTGCGAAATGACGTGCCCACGCTGCGGCAGTCCGCACCGGATCATCCGAATGCAACGCCCGCACCTCGGCAGCCGTGATCGGTGGAATGATCGCCGGCGAGGCCGGGGAGGCGCTGCGAAGCAGGTCCACACCGAAGTAGTCGGGCTCCACCCTCGCCCACAACATGGGGCGTTCCTCGGTACCCACCCGTATCCGGTCCGGCGGGCAGACCGAAACCACAAGCGCAGGGCGCACGGGAGCCGGCACGGTCAGGTGCAGACCCGCCCACGCCTCGGGCTGCCTTCGTCGAACGAGGTCGCGCCAGTGCATCGACGCACGCATCCGGCGCGCCGCGCTCAGCCCTTCAGCTGCGCCAGCAGCTCACGGGTCAGCGGATCATTGATCTGGACATCCTCGCCCTGCAGGGCCGGCAGCAGGCCACTGGCCAGCTGCTTGCCCAGCTCGACACCGAACTGGTCGAAAGCGTTGATGTTCCAGATCACCGACTGCACGTACACCGCGTGTTCGTACATCGCGATCAAGGCGCCCAGCGCCTGCGGGGTGAGCGCGTCGAGCAGGATCATCGTGCTCGGGCGGCCGCCCGGGTAATCGCGGTGCGGATCGTCGCTGCCCTGGCCGTTGGCCAGTGCTTCGGTCTGCGCCAGCAGGTTGGCCATCAGCGCCTGGTGGTTGACCGTATACGGATCATCGTTGTGCACGCAGCCGATGAAATCGGCCGGGATGATGCTGGTGCCCTGGTGCAGCGCCTGGAAGAAGCTGTGCTGCACATCGGTGCCCGCACCGCCCCACCACACCGGCACGGTGTCGGTGGTGACCGGCTGGCCATCGCGCTGCACGCGCTTGCCCAGGCTTTCCATCACCAGCTGCTGCAGGTAGGCCGGCAGCAGCGCCAGGCGCTGGTCGTAGGTCATCACCGCATGCGTGGCGTAGCCCAGCAGATTGCGGTTCCAGATGTCGGTCAGGCCGTGCAGCACCGGCAGGTTGCGCTCCAACGGCGCGTCCAGCGCATGCGTATCCATCTGCGCGGCACCTTCCAGCAGCTGCTCGAAGCGCTCGAAGCCGATGGCCAGTGCGATCGGGAAACCGACGGCCGACCACAGCGAATAGCGGCCACCCACCCAGTCCCACATCGGCAGCACACGATCGGCGGCGATGGCGAAGGCCTTGGCGGCGCGTTCCGGATTGGCGCTGACCGCGTACAGACGGTCGCTGCCGCCCAGCCAGTCATGCAGGATCTGGCCGTTGAGCAGGGTTTCCTGGGTACCAAAGGTCTTGGAAATGAGGATGCCGGCGGTCTTCGCCGGATCCAGCGTGGCCAGCGTGCGCTRCATGGCGGCGCCGTCCACGTTCGACACGAAATGCACGCGCAGGCGTGCGCCTGTGACCGGGCGCAGCGCATCGGCGACCAGTCGCGGGCCGAGATCGGAACCGCCAATGCCGACGCTGACCACATCGGTCACGCCGCTGTCTTCCAGCGCGCGCACCAGCACGCCCATGCGCTGGCGGATGCCGCGCGCGGTGGCATAGGCCTCGGCCGCCACCGGCGCATCGACTACATCACCGCGCAATGCGGTATGCAGCGCAGCGCGGCCTTCGGTCAGGTTGACCTGCTCGCCACGGAACAGGCGCGTGATGGCGCCGCCGACATCACGTTCGGCAGCCAGCGCCAACAGCGCCTGCAACGCTGCGGCATCGTATTTCTGCCGGGCGAAGTTGACATACAACGGACCGACCCGCAGCGCCAGGTCCTGTACACGGCCGGGTTCGGCGGCGAGCAGGCCGGGAATGCTTGCGCCCTTCAGGCGCTGGGCGTGGGAATGCAGCGAGTCGAATCCGTTGTTCGTTGTCATGCGGCCTGGGT
>NZ_JBFRFE010000676.1:0-2209 GCF_052114665.1 Stenotrophomonas sp. 2YAF22
CCGCTGGCGCGCTCGTTGCTGCGGGTCAGCTGGGTCAGTGCGCCGCTGCGCAGGTCGCGCACGAACACGTCGCCGTTGCGCACGAACGCGCTGCGCGTGCGGCTGCGGTCGTACACCGGATCGGCCACGTCCAGGCTGCCGCGCTGGTCATCGGCCACCTGCGCGGCCACGCCACCGGCGATCGGCTGGCGGAAGGTGTCGCGCACCGGGCTGCCGTTGCGCTTGAGCTGGTATTCCACCTGCTGGCTGTTCCACGACCACCAGGCCTTCTCCACCGGCGGACCGATCCAGTCCGGGTCGGCCATGGCCTGTTCGATGGTGATCGGCGTCGGCGCGGCCTGGGCGGCCGGAGCGGCCAGCATGGCAGACAGCAGGAGGGACAGGGGCAGCACTCGGGACATGGGCGGACGGCACCAGAAGAGGAAACCGGGCAAGCGTAGCAGCCGCAACGGCCGGGGGAGGGGGCCACAGGTCATGGCAGCGGGATTGGCAAAGTGGTGCAACCGGTCGGCAGGGTCGCGCATCCAATCTCCTGAACCCGCATCATCCACCGGACAGGAGCACGACCATGCAGGAACTCATCCCGATCACCCTCTTCATCTGCACCGCCTATGCGATCCATGCCATCGCCGATGCGCGTGCGCGCGGCAAGCTGGTGGCACCGCACGTGCCGGAAGAGGTGATCCGCTCGCTGGCGGTGCTGGAAGAGGAGCGCCGCCGCCAAGGCGCGCTGCGCTGGGGCATCAGCCTGGTCTGCCTGGCACTGGCCATGGCGCTGCTGGAAGCCATCGGTGCACGCGACCTGACGTTCGGCGCTGCCGCCGCGATGGTCGGCAGTGCCGGCCTGGGTCAGCTGCTGGCCTGGCACTTCACCCGCCCCACAGTGCGCAAGGGCTGAGCCGGCGCATGCTGCGGGCACAGGGAGAGCCCCACGCATGAGCCTGCTCGGGGAGGCGCTGGCCGCATTGCGGGGGCGACGTCGGCAGGATGCCGCGACGGCAACCATATCCGCCGAGCCGCTGGATGCGGACCAGGCGCTGGTGCGCGCCATCATCGACGGCTCGCAACCGGCCTTCACGCAGCTGGTGGAAATACACCAGCGCACCTGCGCGCATGTGATCGGGCRCATGGTCGGCGACCGCGACCACGTGGCCGACCTGCTGCAGGAAACGTTCCTGGCGGTGTTCCGCCAGCTGCATCGGTTCCGTTTCGAATCTTCACTGCGGACCTGGATTTCGCGCGTGGCCTACACCACCGCCCTGCAGTACCTGCGGCGGCGGAGACTGGAAGCGCAGTGGATGGTGGCGGTGGAAGCGCCCGAGGAATTGGGGATTGGTAACGACGGGCCGGGCCCGGCGGAACTCAGCGAGACACTGCAGGCCGGCCGCCACCTCGGCGCGGCGCTGGAACGATTGAGTGCGCCGCAGCGCCTGATCGTAGGCCTGCATTATCTGGAGGATTTCGATCTGGCCGAGATCGAACAGGTGACAGGCCTGGCCCGCGGTACCATCAAGAGCCACCTGTACCGTGCGCGCCAGGTCCTGAAGCAGGAAATGGTGCGGCATGCCACCGCCGGAGAACTGTTGTGAACCGACCGACCGATTCTCGCGATGCGGAAGAGCGCGCGCTGGCAGACGCGTTGCGTGAGCAGGCGCAGCAGGAAGAGACGCCGGATGTGAGTGAGGCGTTGCGAAAGCGCATTACCTCCGAATCACGCGATAGCGGCGTGGGCTATGTCGTGGTGCAGGTGCTGTTGTTTGGTGCGCTTGTGGCGGGGGTCATCTGGTACTTCTGGCGCTGACCGTATCCGGCGGCGCGTGAGACGCATTCTGCGCGGTCTGGCATATCAATGGACTGCTGATGAATTCCTTCGCATCTGTGAGCCGCGTCAGTCAGTGGCGAATAACGCCGGATTGCGACGTGGCAGCGCCATCGTTCTGGTGCCGGGTCTGCTGTCAATCACTCTGCGTCGGCGCGTCTCATGAGGATAGTTGCAAAGTCCTCCGTCGCTGTTGATATCGATGCACAGCTTGGAGAAATCTCGATCGTCGGCAACCGCTGGCGCTGGTCGGAGCCGCGAAGGCCCGCACCCATTTCCCGCTGTACGAACTTCAATGGAGCTGAATCATGTCGAAGATCGACAAATCTGTGCTTCTCCCCCCAACTCTCATAGCGCTACTTGGCCTGTCAGGCATGGCAACTGCAGCGC
>NZ_JBFRFE010000677.1:0-2205 GCF_052114665.1 Stenotrophomonas sp. 2YAF22
GTAGTGCCGGCCGCTGGCCGGCAACTGCACGATCTTCGCAACGTTCCTGAGGTTGCCGGCCAGCGGCCGGCACTACCAAACAGTCAATCCTCGTCGGCGCTTTCGGCCGTGCTTTCTTCGCCATCATCCTCGGCGTCGAAGCGCTGCTCATGCACCGGGCCCGATGCCGGGCCTGCCGCCTTCAACGGATGCACTGCGATACGTGCTTCGTAGTCCTGCACCAGCGCTGCGCGCTGCGGTTCGCTCAGTTCCTGCCAGTGGCAGTCCAGCAGCGCACCTTCCAGCGAATACAGCAGGTTGAGGCTGGGCTTGAAGCCGGCACGCTTGACCTTGACGAAGGCACCAACGGCACCGATGGCAACCAGGTCCTCACGGCTGCGCAGGCCCACTTGGCGCAGCCATGCCGCACTCTTCGGGCCGATGTTGCGCAGCTTGACCGCGCTCACGCCAACGCCCCGACGAACACCTCGGCGATGGCTTCCAGGCCAGCCTGGTCCTCGGCATCGAAGCGGCCGACGACCGGGCTGTCGATATCGAACACGCCGATCAGCTCCCCACCGCGGAGCAACGGCACCACCAGTTCCGAGCGCGATGCGGCATCGCAGGCGATATGGCCGGGGAAGGCGTCCACGTCTTCGATCCGCTGGGTGACGCGCTGGCTGGCGGCCGCACCGCACACGCCCTTGTCCAGCGGAATGCGCACGCAGGCCGGCAGGCCCTGGAACGGACCGACCACCAGTTCCTTGCCGTCGTAAAGGTAGAAGCCCACCCAGTTCAGGTCGGGCAGGGCGTGGTAGACCAGTGCAGCGAGGTTGGCCGCATTGGCGATGCGGTCGGACTCGCCGTAGACCAGGCCACGGGCCTGTTCCAGCAGCTGGGCGTATTGTTCCGGCTTGCTGCCGGTGAGCGAGGCGTTGGCGAACATGGCCGCAGTCTAGCAAGCGTGCCGGGCCAGCGATAATGGGGACTCTGCTGCCCTGCTGGAGCCTGTGATGTCCCTGCCTGCCACGTTGCCGACGGCCCTGTTCGTCACCGGTACCGATACCGAGATCGGCAAGACCGCCGCCAGTACCGCGCTGCTGCACGCGCTGCGCCGGCGCGGCCTGCGCGCGGTGGGCATGAAGCCGGTGGCCAGCGGCAGCCACGACGCGGGGCAGGGGCTGCGCAACGACGACGCGCTGGCACTGCAGGCCGCCAGCCTGCCGGTGCCGGACTATGCCGATCTGAACCCCTACGCATTGCGCCAGCCGTTGGCGCCCGAGCTGGCGGCCGCAGAAGATGGCGTGCGCATCGAACTGTCCCCGATCCTGGCGGCCTTCGAACGCCTGCGCGCACAGGCCGACGTGGTGGTGGTCGAGGGCGTGGGCGGCTGGCTGGCGCCGTTGTCGGCGCAGCTGGACCAGCTTGACCTGGTACGTGCGCTGCGGCTGCCGGTGGTGCTGGTGGTCGGCATGCGCCTGGGCTGCGTCAACCACGCGCGGCTGACCGCACACTCGCTGCAGGCCAGTGGCGTGGAGTGCCTGGGCTGGATCGGCAACCACATCGATCCTTCGATGCAGCGCCAGGATGAGAATTTCGCGACCTTGCAGCAGCGCCTGCCGATGCCCTGCTGGGGCCGGATGCCGTATCTGCCGGGCGCCGATGGTGAAGCGTTGAGCGCGCACCTGCACGACGACCACGGGTAGTGCCGGCCGCTGGCCGGCAACTGCACGCACTCACTACCTCGAGGTCGCCGGCCGCTGGCCGGCACTACCGTGTTGCCGCCACCAGCTCCCGTGCGATCGCACCCAACCGTTCCACCGCAGCGATGAAGCGCGCGTCCAGGGTCTGGCAGCACGACAACCGCAGGCAATGCCGGTAGCGCGCGCCACGCGAATACACCTGGCCCGGCATGAACACGATGTCCTCTGCCAGCGCGCGCTCGAACAGCTCCCGGGTGTCTACGCCAGGCAACTCCAGCCACAGCAGGAACCCTCCCTGCGGCTCGGTGGCGCAGGTGCCGGCCGGGAAATGTTCGGCCACCAGCTGCCGCAGGCGACCGACCTGTTCGCGGTACAACCGGCGCATGCGATGCAGGTGGTGCTCGTAGCTGCCTGCTTCCAGGTAGGCCGCCACCGCATCACCGAGCAGCTGCGGTTCGCCGCCGGTGGACTGGAATTTGAGCAGCGCGATGCGTTCGGCGAAGCGGCCGCCATCGAGCCAGCC
>NZ_JBFRFE010000678.1:0-2203 GCF_052114665.1 Stenotrophomonas sp. 2YAF22
ACGGTGGGCTGACAACCGCGCCAGCGCCGCAAGGTTCACGCAACCCAGCACCTCGAGACTCGACGGCCATCCACGCCCGGCACCCGGCGCGTGCAACTCTTCTGCCGCGAGGACCACCGATGACCTGCCCCTTCTGGATGCTGTGCGAATGAGCATCGCGCCGCGCAAACACCGCCGACTGCTGATCATCGCTGGTGCCGTACTGTGCACTGCCATTGTCGCCTGGCTCTGGCTGCGACCCGCTCCGCCGCCACCGCTGCAGCTCGCGCCCGTGGTACGTGGAAACATCGAACAGGTGGTGGAAGCCACCGGCACCCTGAAGCCATCGCGATTGGTGAGCGTGGGCGCGCAGGTCTCCGGACGCATCGAAACCCTGCACGTGAAGCTGGGCGACAAGGTGAAGGCAGGCGACCCGATTGCCGACATCGACTCCCGTACCCAGCGCAATGCGCTGCTGAGTGCGCAGGCGGCACAGCGCACCGCACGCGCCAACCGCGATGCACTGGCCACCGATCTGCGCCAGTACGAACTGACCCTGCGGCGGCAGCAGCAACTGGTGGCATCGCAGCTGGTGGCACGTGCCGACTTCGATGCTGCAAAGGCCAAGGTGGACGCGACCCGCGAACAGATCACCGCGCTGGACGGTGAGATCGTGCAGCGGCAGACCGACGTGGACATCGCGCAGACCAACCTGGAATACACCCGCATCACCGCGCCCACCGACGGCACGGTGCTGGCGGTCGTGGCCCGCCAGGGACAGACGGTAAACGCGGTACAGAGCGCACCCACCATCGTCATGCTCGGCAACCAGGACGTGATGACTGTCTACGCCGAAATCTCCGAGGCCGATGTTGTACACACCGCGGTCGGCCAGGAAGCCTTCTTCACCATTCTTGGCGACGCGGGCCGCCGCTACAGCAGTACCCTGCGCGACATCGCGCCAGCGCCCGAATCGATCACCAACGAAGATACGTCCAGCCTCGCGTCGCCAGCGCTTTCCGGTGGCAGTCGTACCGCCATGTACTACAACGGCCAGTTCGACGTGGACAACGCCGACGGCCGCCTGCGTAGCTACATGACCGCGCAGGTGCGCATCGTACTCGGCCGTGCCCACAGCGTGCTGACCATTCCGCCAGCCGCCTTGGGCGCACGGGCCGGCGATGGCAGCTACACCGTGCAGGTGCGTGGTGCAGACGGGCGCGCCGTGGCGCGGCGTATCACCATCGGGCTGGATGACCAGATCCAGGTGGAAGTGCGCAGCGGCTTGAAAGAAGGCGAGCAGGTTGTTCTGGCTCAAGCCGGCGACGAAGACGCCGCCGCACCCGCTCAGCCCCGATGAGCACCCCCATGAGCGAGCCACTGCTGAGCGTGCGCGGGGTACGCCGTGAATTCGCCGCCGGCGAGCAGACGCTGGTGGTACTGGACGGTGTGGACCTGGACATCCGCGCCGGTGAACTGGTGGCCATCGTCGGCCAATCCGGCTCGGGCAAGTCCACGCTGATGAACATCCTCGGCTGCCTCGATCGGCCGTCTGCCGGCGAATACCAGATTGCAGGACGCCAGACCGCGCAGATGTCACCCGACGAACTGGCCGAACTGCGCCGCGAACACTTCGGCTTCATCTTCCAGCGTTACCACCTGCTGGCCGATCTGACCGCGCTGGGCAACGTGGAAGTGCCGGCGATCTATGCCGGCATGCCCTCCCCCGCGCGTCACGCGCGGGCCGCCCAACTGCTGGCGCGGCTGGGCCTGGGCGAACGCATGCAGCATCTGCCCGGCGAGCTGTCGGGTGGCCAGCAGCAGCGCGTGTCGATTGCCCGCGCGCTGATGAATGGCGGTGCGGTGATCTTTGCCGACGAACCTACCGGTGCGCTGGATACACAGTCGGGCAAGGAAGTGATGAAGATCCTCGGCGAGCTGCATGCCGAGGGCCACACCGTGGTGCTGGTGACCCATGACATGGCGGTGGCCGAACACGCCCAGCGCATCATCGAGATCCGCGATGGTCGAATTGTCGATGACCGTGCGACGGGTACTGTCTCGGCAGCGGGCATGGCGCCGACCGCGCTGCCGCAACGCAGCGATGGCAGCAGCTGGCAGGCCGTGCGTGATCGCTTCTCCGAGGCTTTCCGCATGGCCCTGCGCGCCATGAATGCACACCGCATGCGTACCTTCCTGACCATGCTCGGCATCATCATCGGCA
>NZ_JBFRFE010000679.1:0-2203 GCF_052114665.1 Stenotrophomonas sp. 2YAF22
ATGATGGAACTGTACGAGGCCTATGCCACGTACAACGAGATCATGGACCTGACCGAAGGCGTGATCCGTGACGTGGCGCAGTCGGTGAACGGCTCCACCGTGGTTGAGTGGGACGGCGCCAACATCGACCTGGGCCCGGCGTTCCGCCGCTGGCGCATGGACGAAGCGGTACGCCACCACAACCCGGAAATCTCCGCGGCCGACTGCACCGACCGTGACGCGCTGCTGCGCCATTGCGAGCGCCTGAAGATCCGCGTCAAGCCGTCCTACGGCTGGGGCAAGCTGCTGCTTGAGATCTTCGAAGCCACCGTCGAGCACACCCTGATCCAGCCGACCTTCATCACCGATCACCCGGTGGAGGTCTCGCCGCTGGCCCGCGCCAACGACAACGATCCGGGCTATACCGATCGCTTCGAGCTGTTCGTCAACGGCAAGGAACTGGCCAACGGCTTCTCCGAGCTGAACGACCCGGAAGACCAGGCCCAGCGTTTCCAGGCGCAGGTGGCGGCGAAGGAAGGCGGCGATGACGAGGCCATGCACTACGACGCCGACTACATCCGTGCGCTGGAGTACGGAATGGCGCCGACCGGCGGCCTTGGCATCGGCGTCGATCGCCTGGTGATGCTGCTGACCGGCAGYAGCTCGATCCGCGACGTGCTGCTGTTCCCGTACATGCGTCCTGAGCAGTAACTGGCGTTTTCGGCGTCCGTTTGTGCGCGCCGTCTCGGTTTGAGACGGCGCCATTGACGCAACCCGCACTCGGCGTATCGTTATTGCACAACCTTGACACTGGCTATGGCTTGATGGCGTCAGGGGAGGCCGCAATGTGGAGAATCCGCTTCACATTGTGACGACGATCATGAATCGGGGAGCTTGTGACGGGAGTCGAGCCGATGCAGGGTGCCAGCGTGCACAGCGGCGGGGTATCCTCGCCCGCTGACCTTTCAGCATGGTCGAGAAAGCAGGCAGAGAACGCCTTGAACATCGTCATCGTCGATGACCAGACTTCCGCACGGACGATGCTCCGTCACGTCATCGAGGACATCGCGCCGGAACTGAGCGTGCATGACTTCGGCGATCCGTTGACGGCGTTGGCATGGTGCGAATCGTACCCGGTCGACCTGCTGCTTCTCGATTACCGCATGCCGGAGATGGACGGGTTGGAGTTCGCCCGCCGCTTCCGCCGGCTGCCCAAACATCGCGATATTCCGGTGATCCTGATCACCGTGGTGGGTGACGAGCCGATCCGCCAGGCAGCACTGGAAGCCGGCGTGATCGATTTCCTGGTCAAGCCGATCCGCCCGCGCGAACTGCGCGCACGCTGCTACAACCTGTTGCAGTTGCGGCAGCAGACCGAGAACGTGAAGCAGCGCGCGCTGTCGCTGGAGCAGCGGCTGCTGGCCAGCATGCACGAGGTGGAGGAGCGCGAGCGCGAGACGCTTTCGCGGCTGGCGCGTGCGATCGAGTTCCGTGATGCCGGCACCAGTGCCTACCTTGAGCGCATGGCGCGCGTGGCTGGCCTGATCGCCGAGCAGCTGGGCCTGCCGGAAGACGACGTCAAGCTGATCGAGATGGCCGCGCCGCTGCACGACATGGGCAAGATCGCCATTCCCGATGCGGTGCTGCTCAAGCAGGGCAAGCTCAATGATGAGGAGCTGGCGATCATGCGCCGGCATCCGCGCATTGGCCATGAACTGCTCAGCGGCAGCCAGAACCGCTTCATCCAGGTCGGTGCATTGATCGCGCTGCGTCACCATGAGCGCTACGACGGCAGTGGTTATCCCGATGGCCTGGTCGGCGATGCGATTCCGCTGGAGGCACGCATCGTCGCCGTGGCCGACGTGTTCGATGCGCTGATCTCGCCGCGCCCCTACAAGGAAGCGTGGACGATGGAAGCCACCATGGCCTACCTCTATGCGCAGCGCGGGCGCCTGTTCGATCCGCGTTGCGTGGACGCGTTGCTGCGCGGCCGTGAGCAGCTGGAACAGATCTGCGCCGAGCACTCCACCGCCTCTGCACGGCCGGGACTGGGCGCGTGAAACGCCTGCTGTCACGCTTGCGGCTGCGCCTGTCCCAGCGGCAGGACAGCGAGCACGGGCAGCAGATCGTCCGCATCGTCCTGATCAGCCTGATCCTGGCTTACGTGCTGCTGCCTTCGGCGCGGCACGATCTGCCGCACACCCAATATGTCGGTGTGCTGGCG
>NZ_JBFRFE010000680.1:0-2200 GCF_052114665.1 Stenotrophomonas sp. 2YAF22
GCTCAATGCCGATGCGTTCGTCAATTTCAGCCTGGACCCGGATGGAAAAGTGCGCGAGGTGCGCATGCAGCCGATCTCGGACCTGACCGATTTCAGCTTCGATTTCCAGGACCTGCTGTTCACGCCGGTGAAATGACGCCGCCGGGCGCGGCGCTACCGTTTGGCCGAGCGGACGGGTAGCGCCGGACCACGTCCGGCGAGCGCGTAGCGCGGTTGCAGGCGATCCGCCGGGCATGGCCCGGCGCTACGCGGAACCGGTGGTGATCGTCGGCCGGCGTACACACGCGGCGTGGGATACTCCGCCGGCTATCGGTGGCGAGGGAATGCGATGTTCCGTTGGTTTGAATCCCTGATTCCGGTGTTTCCGCCCATTGACGGGCGCATGCCGCCGCGCACCGTGGTGCCGTTCTACCTGCACTACCTGCGGCCGGTGTGGCCGGTGCTGCTGGCCACTCTGGTCGCCGGCCTGTTGCTGGCGCTGGTGGAAGTGGCGATGTTCGATTTCCTCGGCCGCATCGTCGACATGGTTGCCGAGYAGCCCGGCGCGGACTTCTTCCAGCGCCATGCCGATACGCTCGGCTGGATGCTGTTCATCACGGTCATCGCGCGCCCGATCCTGGTCGGCCTGCACAACCTGCTGGTCAACCAGGCCATCGTGCCGGGCCTGAGCAATCGATCGCGCTGGCTGATGCACAACTACGTGGTGCGGCAGAGCCTGAGCTTCTTCCAGAACGACTTCGCCGGCAGCATGGCCAACCGGGTGATGCAGACCGGTACCTCGCTGCGCGAGTCGGCGGTGCAGATGGTCGATTCGCTGTGGTACATCGTGGTCTATACCGGCACCGCGCTGTACCTGTTCGCGCAGGCCGACTGGCGGTTGATGGTGCCGCTGATCCTGTGGCTGCTGGCCTACGTGGTGATCATGATCTACTTCGTGCCGCGCGCGAAGGAACGGGCCTGGATCGCCTCGGAGGCGCGCTCCAAGGCGATGGGACGCATCGTTGATGGCTACACCAACATTCCCACGCTGAAGCTGTTCGCCCATGGCGGCCGCGAGCAGGCCTATGTTGCCGATTCGATCCAGGAGCTGGCGGTCAAGCACCGCGCGCAGACCCGGATCACGACCGGCATGGACCTGACCATCGCCATCGTCAATGGTTTCCTCATCGCCGGTACCTGTGGCCTGGCGCTGTGGCTGTGGAACGGCGGACACATCACCGTCGGCGCGATCACCCTGGCAACCGGCCTGGTGATCCGCATCCACAACATGTCCGGCTGGATCATGTGGACCATCAACGGCATCTTCGAAGACATCGGTACCGTGCAGGATGGCATCACCACCATCGCCCAGCCGCTGACCGTGCAGGACCGCGAGGATGCGGTGCCGCTGCAGGTGACTCGTGGCGGTGTGCACTTCCAGGATGTCCATTTCCATTACGGCAAGAAGGGCGGCGYGATTGCCGGCCTGGACCTGGTGGTGAAGCCGGGCGAGAAGATCGGCCTGGTCGGCCCCTCCGGTGCCGGCAAGTCGACGCTGGTGAACGTACTGCTGCGGCTGTACGACCTGGAAAGCGGTCGCATCCTGATCGATGATCAGGACATCGCCTACGTCACCCAGGAAAGCCTGCGCCAGCAGATCGGCGTGGTCACCCAGGACACCTCGCTGCTGCACCGTTCGATCCGTGACAACCTGCTGTACGGCCGCCCGGATGCCACCGACGCGCAGCTGCGCGCGGCCGTGGCCAAGGCGCGCGCGGAGGCCTTCATCGACACGCTGGTCGACGGGGAGGGGCGTCGTGGCTACGACGCGCATGTCGGCGAGCGCGGGGTGAAGCTGTCCGGTGGCCAGCGCCAGCGCATCGCCATTGCCCGTGTGCTGCTGAAGGACGCCCCGATCCTGGTGCTGGACGAGGCGACCTCGGCACTGGACTCGGAAGTGGAAGCGGCCATCCAGGACAACCTGGACGAGCTGATGGGCGGCAAGACGGTGATCGCGATCGCCCATCGCCTGTCGACCATCGCGCGCATGGACCGGCTGGTGGTGATGGACCAGGGCCGCATCGTCGAGACCGGTAGCCATGCCGAGCTGATCGAGGCCGGTGGACTGTACGCGCGGTTGTGGGCACGGCAGACGGGTGGCTTTGTCGCCGCGGAGCAATGACCAACGCCGCACGGTGGATGCGCAACAGTAGATCCACCC
>NZ_JBFRFE010000681.1:0-2185 GCF_052114665.1 Stenotrophomonas sp. 2YAF22
GCCACCGATCACGAACAGATGCCAGATCGCGTGCGAATAGGGGATGGATTCGCGGTGGTAGAAGTACGTGCCCAGCGTATAGGACAGGCCGCCGCCGAACAGCCAAGCCAGGGTGCCACCATCGATCGAGGCCCACATCGGCTTGATGGCCACCACCACCAGCCAGCCCATGGCGATGTAGATCACCGTGGACAACAGCTTGAAGCGGCCGGTGTAGAACAGCTTGAACACCACGCCGCCGAGCGCCAGCGCCCAGATCGCGGTGAACATGCCCCAACCCCAGGGGCCGCGCAGGCCGATCAGGGTGAACGGGGTATAGGTACCGGCGATCAGCACATAGATCGCGCAATGGTCGAACACCTTCAGGCGGCCTTTGGCCTGCGGGTGCTGGATGGCGTGGTATAGCGTGGAGGCGGTGTACAGCAGCAGCAGGGCGATGCCGAACACGATCGCGCTGGCCAGCTGCCAGCCATCGCCGTAGATCGCAGCCAGGGTGATCAGTACCGCGCTGGCGGCCAGGGCAAGCACCGCGCCCAGCCCGTGGGTCAGGGCGCTGGCAATTTCTTCACGGATCGAAACAGCGGAAGTCGTGGACATGGCATGGGCATCGTCTGCAGGGAGGGGGACCTGCACCCCCCTATCATCGCCGCGATGGCGGGCGCGTGCACCCCCGCCACCGTATGGTCGCTGCAATCAGTTGCCGGTGACCGTATGCGCGGCTTCGCGGGTTGCCGAGAAACGCACGTCCGGCGCACGTTCCTGCGCCAGCTGCAGGTTGACCCGGGTCGGCGCCAGGTAGACCAGGTGGCCGGCCGCGTCGAGGGCCAGGTTCAGCGCGTTCTTCTCGCGGAACTCCTCCAGCTTCTTCTCGTTGCTGCAGTGGACCCAGCGCGCCGTGGTCACGCTGACCTGCTCGAAGGTGGCTTCCACGCCGTATTCGTCCTTCAGGCGGTAAGCGGCCACATCGAACTGCAGCACGCCCACCGCACCCAGGATCAGGTCATTGCTGGTCAGCGGACGGAAGAACTGGGTGGCGCCTTCCTCGGACAGCTGTGCCAGGCCCTTCTGCAGCTGCTTGAGCTTGAGCGGATCGCGCAGGCGGGCGCGACGGAACAGTTCCGGGGCGAAGTTGGGGATGCCGGTGAAGGTGATCGCCTCGCCTTCGGTGAAGGTGTCGCCGATGGAAATGGTGCCGTGGTTGTGGATGCCGATGACATCGCCCGGCCACGCCTCGGCGGCGATTTCACGGTCGCTGGCCATGAAGGTCAGCGCATTGGCCAGCTTCATGTCCTTGCCGGTGCGAACGTGCAGGGTCTTCATGCCGGCAGTGAACCGGCCCGAGCAGACGCGCATGAAGGCCACGCGGTCACGGTGCTGCGGATCCATGTTGGCCTGGATCTTGAACACGAAGCCGGTCAGCTTCGGCTCCTGCGGGGCGACTTCGCGGCCGGTGGTGGAGCGCGCCTGCGGCGACGGTGCGTGCTCGACGAAGAAGTCCAGCAGCGGCTGCACGCCGAAGTTGTTCACGCCCGAACCGAAGAATACCGGGGTCTGCTTGCCGGCCCGGTAGGCCTGCAGGTCGAACGGGTGGCTGGCACCCTGCACCAGTTCCAGTTCGTCGCGCAGGTCGGCCAGCATGCGCTCGCCGATCTTCTCGGCCAACCCGGGCGAATCGATCGACGGGAAGATGGTCGAATCCTGACGGGTGAAGTTGCGGCCCTGCTCGTACAGATGCACTTCGCCGGTGATCAGGTGGACCACGCCCTTCAGGCGCTGGCCCATGCCGATCGGCCAGGTGACCGGTGCGCACTGGATGCCGAGTACGCTTTCAACCTCATCCAGCAGGTCGATCGGCTCCTTGCCCTCGCGATCGAGCTTGTTGATGAAGGTCATGATCGGGGTGTCGCGCAGGCGGCACACTTCCATCAGCTTGATGGTGCGCTCTTCCACGCCCTTGGCCACGTCGATCACCATCAGCGCCGAGTCCACCGCGGTTAGCACGCGGTAGGTGTCCTCGCCGAAGTCGGCGTGGCCCGGGGTGTCGAGCAGGTTGATGATCTTGCCTTCGTACGGGAACTGCATCACCGAGGAGGTGACGGAGATGCCGCGCTCCTTTTCCAGCGCCATCCAGTCCGAGGTGGCGTGGCGGGCAGCCTTGCGGCCCTTCACCGAGCCGGCCATCTGG
>NZ_JBFRFE010000682.1:0-2182 GCF_052114665.1 Stenotrophomonas sp. 2YAF22
CCCACCAGCAGCGCGGTGCGCGGGCCGGGCAGGGTGCTGAAGCTGGCGAACGCAGCGCGGCCCCAGGCCAGCCAGTCATCGTCCACCGGGTTCAGGCTGCCGATCAGGGTCAGCACGTTGCTGCCGCGCAGGGCGTCATGTTCGGGCACCACCACCACATCCCAGTGACGCGAGCCGATGCGCGGGTCGAGGATCTGCACTACCTGGCTGCCGCGCGCGCGCAGCACGCGAAGCGCACCGGCGGCCTGGCGGCCACAGCCGATCGCCAGCACGGGCGCCTCTGCAGCGAGTGACGCGAACGCCTCGCCGTAGCCTTTCACATCACCGGGCAAGCGCCGCGGTGCCAGCCAGCGCCATGGCGCCCGTGGTTGCAGGATCAGGGGGCGGTGGGTGCCTTGGCGCAGCGCCGAGGCCAGCGCGACCGCCTGCCGGACATTGCCGGCACGGCCGTCGGTGACCGTCCAAGGCGCGCTCGATCGTTTCACCATTGGCATTAATTCGTTTCAGCCCTGCTGGGTGTTGCAACAGTCGCGACACTCTACACTGCGGATCGACGTTTCGCCCCGCGCCGCCCGCGGGCACTGACCTTAGCCGCCCTGGAGATCCACCGATGTCCCACGCGCTCGACGCTGCTGCACTGGACCAGTTGTTCCGCACTGCCCGTACCCAGAATGCCTTCCTCGACAAGCCGGTCGAAGACGCCCAGCTGCACGCCCTGTACGACCTGCTGAAGTGGGGCCCGACCGCCGCCAACGGCAGCCCGGCGCGCTTCGTGTTCGTGAAGTCGGCCGAAGCCAAGGCCAAGCTGGCCCCGGCCCTGTCCGAAGGCAACCACAACAAGACCCTGGCTGCCCCGGTCACCGTCATCGTGGCCTTCGACCAGGACTTCCACGAGAAGCTGCCGTACCTGTTCCCGCACACCGACGCCAAGGCCTGGTTCGACGGCCCGCGCGAAGGCCGCCATGAAGGCGCGTTCCGCAACGGCAGCCTGCAGGGCGCTTACCTGATCCTGGCCGCACGCGCGCTGGGCCTGGATGCCGGCCCGATGTCCGGCTTCGACAACGCCAAGGTCGACGAAGCCTTCTTCGCCGGCACCAGCATCAAGTCGAATTTCCTGGTCAACCTGGGGTACGGTGACGATTCGGGCCTGTTCCCCCGTCTGCCGCGTCTGTCCTTCGACGAAGCGGCGCGCATCGCGTAAGTCGCTGTATCGGTTTCGGGCCCGCCCGCCGTGGCGGGCCATTGCTGCACTGTGTTCCCACCCTACGATCCGGAGAGTTCCTGAGATGAGCGCCACCCGTAAACTGCTGCTGCCGCTGGCCCTGACCCTGGCCATCGCCGCCTGCTCCAAGCCGGCCGACACCGCCGCCCCGGCGGCCGATGCTGCTGCCCCGGCCGCCACCGAACAGGCTGCCACCACCCCGGCCGCCGATGCCGCTGCTGCCGCCCCGGCTGCTGCCGCCATCACCATCGCCTCGGGCACCTACAAGCTCGACCCGACCCACACCGACGTGCTGGCGCAGTGGAGCCACTTCGGCTTCTCCAACCCGAGCGCACACTTCGGCAACGCGGAAGGCACTCTGGTGTACGACGCCACCGACGTCACCAAGTCCACCGTGGAAGTGAAGCTGCCGCTGAGCGGCCTGAACAGCTTCACCGCCAAGTTCGACGAGCACCTGAAGAGCGCCGATTTCTTCGACGCTGCCAAGTTCCCGGCTGCCAGCTTCAAGAGCACCAAGGTCGAATCGGCCGGCACCAACAAGCTGACCGTCACCGGCGACCTGACCATCAAGGACATCACCAAGCCGGTAACCCTGGACGTCACCGTCAACGGCGGCGGCGAGCACCCGATGGCCAAGGTTCCGGCCGCCGGCTTCGATGCCACCACCACGATCAAGCGCAGCGATTTCGGCGTCGGCGCCTACGCCCCGAACGTCAGCGATGAAGTGAAGATCCGCATCACCACCGAAGCCACCGGCGAGAAGCCGGCGGCTTGATCCCTCCCGCTCACTCGTCGTGAGAAGGCAGAAGGCCCGCTGAAAAGCGGGCCTTCTTTTTTGGCAGCGTCCTGGACGGGTCGCTCGATTGCCTGATTGGCCGATTGCCGAATCACCGGGTGGCCCGATCGTCTGGTAGTGCCGGCCGCTGGCCGGCAACCGCATGCATCCAACTACACCGAGGT
>NZ_JBFRFE010000683.1:0-2158 GCF_052114665.1 Stenotrophomonas sp. 2YAF22
GGCTTCGACTTCGACGATACGCGCTGCACGGCCGTCGCTGCGTACCAGCAGCTTGTTGAGCAGGTCCGGTGCAACCACCGTCGACGGCCGCCGGTAGAAGGTGCGGGGTATCGGTATCCAGGTATCCGGCAGCCAATCCATCATGTCGCGGCAGTGCTCGCTTCCCAAGCCTGCGTCAGTGTGGCGTGGAGCGGGTGAAGCCGCCGCCATCGATTCACTCCGGGTCAGCCAGCGCCGCGCGCCGCCTGGCGAAGACTTCCGGCGCCTGCGGTTTCACGAACAGCGCCACCAGTTCCGGGAACTCCTGCTTCACCGCACCCTCGATGCGGGTGATGCAGGCTTCGATCTGCGGGGTGGTGCGGTCGTCCTCGAATTCGGCGCTGAGCATCGCCACCACCTGGTCCGGGCCCATCTGCATGGTGGTCACGCCGTTGGCACGGCGCAGGTCCGGATCGGTCACGGCCACCGCCATGATGCGTTGGGCAACGGCCGGGTGCGCAGGCTCGCCCACCAGCAGGCCCTTGGTTTCCCGCGCCAGCAGGAACGCGGTCAGCGCCAGCACGCCGGCAATGCACAACGAGGCGACCCCATCCAGTACCGGCATCTCCAGCAGCTGCGCGGCCAGCAGCCCGACGAGGGCAAAGCCGAGGCCGAGCAGGGCGGCACTGTCCTCCAGCAACACGGTGAAGGTGGAGGGGTCCTTGCTGCGGCGGAACGCCTCGAAATAGCCCAGCGTGCCCTTGCTGCGCCGGAACTCGCGCAGTGCAACCCACCAGGAGGCGCCTTCGAACAGGATGGAGATACCCAGCACGCTGTAGCTGATGGCGTGATTGGTGGCCGGTTCCGGCCGGCGGATGTGCTGGATGCCCTCATAGGCCGAGACGCCGGCGCCGGCGGCAAAGACCAGCAGGGCGACGATGAAGCTCCAGAAGTACAGCTCGCGGCCGTAGCCGAAAGGGTGCAGGGTGTCGGGGGCCTTCTCGGCACGGCGCAGACCGTACAGCAGCAACACTTCGTTGAGGGTATCGACCAGCGAGTGCACGCCCTCGCTGAGCATGGCCGAGCTGCCGGACAGGCCGGCGGCGATGAACTTGGCAATGGCGATGGCGAGGTTGCCTGCCAGTGCAGCGTAGATGACGAGGCGGGAGCCGGTGGGTGCGGCCATGTGCGGGAGGGCTGGCTGGTGGCGGGCGCTCCATCCTGCGTGGCGGAGCGTCCGCGCAGCGTGTATGCCAGGCTGCCGTGCGGCGCGGTCAGGCAAGGTCAGCTGCCGCGGCAGCATTCATGCAGACGCAGGATCAAGCCAGCCGAGCTCGCGCGCGCGGCGCAGGTCCTCGGGCGTATCGATATCGCATTCCAGCCCGGCGCCGGAGCACCGCGCAATCCCTTTTGTCTGCCGCAGCCGTTGGCCAAATCCCCCGCCTGCCGCTTCCAGTCCTGTTCCGGCAAACCAGGTCCCCGGCACCACCGCCGGCACGCCGATGGTGTCGCACAGTACCGTGGCGGCGCAGCCGGACGGTGCAGCGGCTGCTGCACCCAGCAGCGCGCGCAGGTGGTCCACGCGCAGCATCGGTTGATCGCAGATCATCACCAGCACCCTGGCGGCGCTGTACACGTGCGTAGCGGCCAGCGACAGGCTGCCGCCGACGCCAAGTCCAGGGTTGGGATTTCGAAGCCACTGTGCCGGCAGGCCGTGGAGTTCTTCTTCGAAGCGTGGGTGCTGGGGCAGTACCACGACCAGCGTGTCCGGCGATGTTTCCACTGCCAGCCGCACGCTGCGTCGCAACAGCGTCTCTCCGCCCGCGCGCAGCAGCTGCTTGGGCTGCCCCAGGCGCTGGCTGCACCCGGCTGCGAGTACCACTACTGCATGTCCGGTCATGGCGCGGCCAGGGGCGTTCCGTGCCGCCATGCCTGCAGCTGCGCGGCGATGCTCAAGGCGATCGCTTCGGGACCACGTCCGCCCAGTGGCAAGCCGATCGGCGAGCGCAGGCGCGGTTCCAGGGCAAGGCGCGTGTGGGTATCCAGCACGCTGAAAAGATCGTCCTTGCGACGGCGTGGCCCCAACAGGCCGATGAAAGGTACGCGCGAGCCTGCGAGCCGCTGGAGCGCGTCTCGGTCGAGCTCGAAATTGTGATGCATCACGAGTGCGGCATCGGCC
>NZ_JBFRFE010000684.1:0-2149 GCF_052114665.1 Stenotrophomonas sp. 2YAF22
GGCCAGCACTGCCAGCAGGGCCAGCGACACGGTGCCGGCGCTTAGCTCCTTCTGGAACTTCTTCAGGTGGACATCGTCCTCGGACATGACCGGCCCTCCACTACGTTGAAGTCAACAGTAGTGCGAAGTTCGGTATAGCGAATGTGTCGTTAGTCACTCTGCCGGTTGGGCACCGGCCGCGTCAGGCTTGGCGGACCGCCTCGGCCAGCCGCTGTGCCATTGCATTGGAGAGGTCGTGCCCACCGTGTTCAAGGCGGGTCAGCAGGGCCTGTCGGCGCGCTGCCGACAGCGGTGAGTAACCCTCGCTCACACGAAGCCAGTTCTCCACCAGGCGCAGATGCCATGCACGTTCGTCATGCCTCTGCGGTACCGCGTCCAGCAGAAGTTCCAGATGCTGCCACAACGGCATGTGGGGCAGCAGCCGCAGCAGCCCGGTCTGAGCCACCGGGGAAGGACCGTCGTGGCAGAACGCCAGCAGCCGGGCGGCGTCCAGTTCGGCTACCCAGTCCGCCTGTGCGTGGGTCAACAGTTCGTGGATGCTTCGCCCTGGCTCCTCCAGCGCAACGCGCAGCAACGCCAGGCCTGCGCCGCCCTCGGCCCGTATCCAGCCTCGTACACAATTCCGCCGATGGCGCGCCGCCACCCGTGGATACAGCGACCGCAACAGTGCAACGTCCTCAGCGACGGCATGGTCGGCCAGCGCTTCCAGCGCCACGCGCCAGCGCCCCGCTGTCTGCTGTGCCAATGCATTGCGCCACAGCTCGATGGCCGGCGTTGCGTGGCGCTGCCGCACCAGAAATGCCGCCAGACTGCGGACAGCCCGTGCACGGTCGAACAGTGCATCCTCGACGAACACGTCGATCCCCTCCACCTCATGCGCCACCAACGTACGCAGGGCCGACGCGCGCACTTGGCTGGAGGGAGCCGTCAGCGCGCCCCTGCACTGCTCCAGCACCTGCGATGGGTCGCCCTCATCGAGAAGGTCCTGGAAGGCCATGCGTGCAATGCGCGGATCGCTGTCCCGCAGCGCGCGCGCACGGATCGCCACACGCTCCGGGTGGACATCGAAGGCGATCGCATGGGCGCTCAGCCGCGTACGTGAGTCACGATGGACGAGCAGGCCACCCAGCACTGCCCGCTGCGAGGGCGCCGACAGCCAGCCCTCCAGCGTATCCCTGCGCCAATCGGCATCCACCCGCTGCGCATCCTGCAAGCGAACCGCCAGCGGCCACGCTGCCAGCACGTCGTCGATGCTGCAGCGGGACAGCAGAACTTCCACCACCTGCTGGGCTACAACCCGCACCTCGGGGACCCAGTCATTGCAGCGCAGCAACGCACTGGAAAGCGTCAGATGTCCTGCAAGGGCGTCCATCCGCTGCAGCGCCGCCTGACGCGTGCGACCATTGCCGTCCGCGCCGGCGAGAAACAACGCAGCCGCCTGCACTGCGGCTGGTGCCTGCGGACTGACCTGAAGGCAGTCGAGCAGCTCACTGTTCCGCGGCGCCCACCAACTGCGCCGGCGGCCATCGAGATCGACGAGCATCCGTGGCGACTGCGAATGCAGCCAGCCGGCACCGTCTTCGCCGGGTTCGATATAGCCTTTCAGATAGCCATCGACCACCGCCTGCAGTTCGGCCCCTGGATCCAGCATTGGCATTTCGTGCATCCATGCAAAGGAAGCACATCGTGCCGCAGGGGCGGCGCGACAGCCAGTCTGCAGGATTGGCGCAAGAGCAGCGACTCGCGCAGAATCGAGGCCTCGTTCATGCTCCGGGGATCCCATGTCGCACCGCCGCCGTCTTGCCCTGACCACTCTCGCCCTCGCCTTCCTGCTGCCCGCACTCGCCAGCGCGGCCACGCCCTACCGCAGCCCGCAGCAGATCCTCGACGCATCGGCGGCCAGCGACTGGCGCACGCCGGACCCGGCCAACCTGCTGTACATGGACCTGCCGGCCGGACGGGTGATCATCGAACTGGCGCCGCAGTTCGCCCCGCGCCATGTCGGCAACATCCAGACCTTCGCCCATGAGCACTTCTGGGACGGCACCAGCATCTACCGCTCGCAGGACAACTTCGTGGTGCAGTTCGGCGATGCCGACGCCGACGATGCAGCCAAGGCCAAACCGTTCGGCAGCGCGCAGCGCAAGCT
>NZ_JBFRFE010000685.1:0-2147 GCF_052114665.1 Stenotrophomonas sp. 2YAF22
CGTTCGCGCAGCGGCATGGCCTGCACGAAGCCAACATCTGGCCACTGGAAGCGCCGCTGCGCCATGCGCAGATGGAAGCCCTTCTGCGCCGCGCCAGCCTCAAGCGCCTGGATGCCGAACACCAGGCGGGTGCCGTGCAGGACCAAGGCCCGACCGGCAACGGTCCGGCGGTCTGTGCACTGCGCACGATGATCGAACAGGTCGCCGCGTTCGACACCACCGTGCTGGTGCTGGGCGAATCGGGCACGGGCAAGGAAGTGGTCTCGCGCAGCATCCACCAGCGCTCGCCGCGCCGCGACGGTCCGTTCGTGGCGATCAACTGCGGCGCGATTCCGGCCGAACTGCTGGAAAGCGAGCTGTTCGGCCACGAGAAAGGTGCCTTCACCGGCGCGCTGACCGCACGCAAGGGCCGTTTCGAAATGGCCGAGGGCGGCACCCTGCTGCTCGATGAGATCGGCGACATGAGCCTGCCGATGCAGGTCAAGCTGCTGCGCGTGCTGCAGGAGCGCAGCTTCGAGCGCGTCGGCGGCAACCAGACCATCCGCTGCAACGTGCGGGTGATCGCCGCAACCCATCGCGACCTGGAAAGCCGCATTGCCGATGGCAAGTTCCGCGAGGACCTGTTCTATCGCCTCAACGTGTTCCCGATCGATGTGCCGGCCCTGCGCGAACGTCGCGAAGACCTGCCGGCGCTGGTGGAAACCATCGCAACCCAGCTGGCGCGCACCGGCCGCGGCGAAGTGCGCTTCACCCCGGAAGCGCTGCAGGCGCTGGCTGGCTACGAGTGGCCGGGCAACGTGCGCGAACTGACCAACCTGGTCGAGCGCCTGGCCGTGCTGCACCCGGGTGGCTCGGTGCGCGTGCAGGACCTGCCGGCACGCTACCGCGGCGACGCCGCGCTGGCCGTACCCGCTGTGGTCACGGCCGCTCCGGTGGTCGCCAGCGAAGAACGCCTGGACCTGCGCAGCTTCTCGTTCCACACCCCGGGCAGCGGCAACCAGCCGGCGCTGGAACACGGCATCGCCGTCAATCGCCCAGCGGCACCGGCGGCGCTGCCCGACGAAGGCATGGATCTGCGCAACCACATGGCCAACATCGAACTGGGCCTGATCAACGAAGCACTGGAACGCACCCAGGGCGTGGTCGCCCACGCCGCCCAGCTGCTCGGCCTGCGCCGCACCACCCTGGTGGAAAAGCTGCGCAAGTACGGCATCGAACGCGAAGCGGCCGAACTGGCCAGCTGACACGCGTTGCCAGCATGAAGGGGGCACGAACGCCTGGGCTTGCCCGGGCGTTGGTGTTTGTGGGGGTCCGCCTGATGCGCGGGCGGGTCCGACGGTTCCATGGCAGCGGCCGGATTGCTCAGTAGATCCACGCCATGCGTGGATGACGGGCGACGGTACCGAGAATATTTCGCTGCATTTGCACGTTTTCCTACAGACAACGCAACCGCACCGCGGAGCATGACAAGGACAGCCCAACGAGGTTCCGCCATGCATCGCCTGACTCTGCTTGCCGCCCTGCTCTGCCCGGCCCTGGCCACAGCCGCCGACTGCGCCCTGCCCACGACACTGGACCAACAGCAGTTCACCAATCTCAGCGATCCGCTGTATCAGCCGGACAACCCCAATGCCGGACGCATGGTGCAGGTCAGCTTCGGCAGCAATCAGTACGTGCTGCACATCCTCGGCACCGACCTCCGCATCGGCGGCAGCTACCGTTACCAGCAACTGGCTCCGCACATTGCGGAAATCCAGATGACAGAAGCCCACCCCGCCGGCCCCGCCCGCTACACCCTGCTGCTGACCTGCCTGACAAACCACCAGGGCCGCTTCATCTACACCCAGCACGACGGCCCCATCGCCCCACGCCAGCGCCAGAATTCCGGCCGCTGGACCCTGCAGCCATAGGCCAAAAAACCGACGCCGGTGAAATGACGCGTCACACGCCTCGAGAGCAGCATTCATGCATGGCGTGGATCAAGCGTGTCGACCAAGGTCGACACCTACCAAGAGCAGCGTGCCGACCAACGGTCAGCCCCACCAACAGCAGCGGGAARCTGTCGAAGGCGGGGTGGGTCCGGTTGCGGGGGTGTCCGCGGCATGGATGCCGCGGCCAAGCCCCCATGGAMGGGTTTACGGCGTCCC
>NZ_JBFRFE010000686.1:0-2145 GCF_052114665.1 Stenotrophomonas sp. 2YAF22
CGGACCGGCTCGGGAAGGCTCATGGTGACTCCTGTTGGATGGATGCCGGTAAAAATGGACGCTGCAGCGCGCAACGCCAATGGATGTCACCGCAACCGATTGTTCCATCCTTGGTGTTCGCCGCATGTCATGTCCGCACGCCGGCACCGCCTGCGTTGTGGGCAGCGAGGGAACATCGCCACCTGCCACACCCATGTACGACCAAAGTACTACCGCTGAATGGTCCCGTGCACATTGACCCTGCCAGGGGCACGCGGGACTCTTTGCCTGTCTTTCCGGGAGAGAGCACCTCATGAAAGGTTTTTCCAAAATAGGCTGGGCGGCCCTCGCCCTGCTCGGCGCGTTCTGCCTGGGCACGGTGGCGCTTCGACGCGGTGAGCACATCAATGCGCTGTGGATCGTGGTGGCGGCGGTATCGCTGTACCTGGTCGCCTACCGCTTCTACAGCCTGTTCATCGCCGACAAGGTGATGCAGATCGATCCGACCCGGGCCACCCCGGCGGTGATCAACAACGATGGCTTGGACTACGTCCCGACCAACAAGCACGTGCTGTTCGGCCACCACTTCGCCGCCATTGCCGGTGCCGGTCCGCTGGTCGGCCCGGTGCTGGCCGCGCAGATGGGCTACCTGCCCGGCCTGCTGTGGCTGGTGGTCGGTGTGGTGCTGGCCGGCGCGGTGCAGGACTTCATGGTCCTGTTCCTGTCCAGCCGCCGCAACGGCCGCTCACTGGGTGACCTGGTACGCGAAGAAATGGGCCAGGTGCCCGGCACCATCGCGTTGTTCGGTGCCTTCCTGATCATGATCATCATCCTGGCCGTGCTGGCGATGGTGGTGGTCAAGGCGCTGGCCGAAAGCCCGTGGGGCATGTTCACGGTGATCGCCACGATGYCCATCGCGATCCTGATGGGCGTCTACATGCGCTACATCCGGCCAGGCAAGATCGGTGAGATCTCGGTGGTGGGCCTGGTGCTGCTGCTGGCCGCGATCTGGTTCGGCGGCAAGGTGGCGGCAGACCCGACCTGGGGCCCGGCCTTCACCTTCACCGGCACCCAGATCACCTGGATGCTGATCGGCTACGGCTTCGTCGCCTCGGTGCTGCCGGTGTGGCTGCTGCTGGCACCGCGCGACTACCTGTCGACCTTCCTGAAGATCGGCACGATCATCGCGCTGGCCATCGGCATCCTGGTGGTGATGCCGGAACTGAAGATGCCGGCGCTGACCCAGTTCGCTGCCAGCGGCGACGGCCCGGTGTGGAAGGGCGGCATGTTCCCGTTCCTGTTCATCACCATCGCCTGCGGCGCGGTGTCGGGCTTCCATGCACTGATTTCTTCGGGTACCACACCGAAGCTGTTGGCCAATGAAGCGCACATGCGCTACATCGGCTACGGCGGCATGTTGATGGAATCGTTCGTGGCCGTGATGGCACTGGTGGCCGCGTCGATCATCGATCCGGGCATCTACTTCGCGATGAACAGCCCGGCAGCGGTGATCGGTGCCGATGCAGCGTCGGCCGCGCACTACATCACCAATACCTGGGGCTTCACCATCACCCCCGAACAGCTGACGGCCACGGCCGCAGCCATCGGTGAACCGACCATCCTGCACCGTGCCGGTGGTGCACCCACTCTGGCGGTGGGCATCGCGCAGATCCTGCATGAGGCAATACCCAGCAGCAGCGACGCGATGATGGCGTTCTGGTACCACTTCGCCATTCTGTTCGAAGCGCTGTTCATCCTCACCGCTGTGGATGCGGGCACCCGTGCCGGTCGCTTCATGCTGCAGGACCTGCTCGGCAACTTCATTCCTGCACTGAAGAAGACCGAATCGTGGACCGCGAACATCATCGGTACGGCCGGCTGCGTGGCGCTGTGGGGCTACCTGCTGTACACCGGCGTGGTCGATCCGTTCGGCGGCATCCAGACGTTGTGGCCGTTGTTCGGCATCTCCAACCAGATGCTGGCGGGCATCGCGCTGATGCTCGGCACGGTGGTGCTGTTCAAGATGAAGCGTGACCGCTACGCGTGGGTCACCGCGGTGCCTGCGGTGTGGTTGCTGATCTGCACCACCTATGCCGGTTTCATCAAGATCTTCGACAGCAATCCGGCGCAGGGCTTCCTGGCACAGGCACACAAGTTCCAGGACGC
>NZ_JBFRFE010000687.1:0-2127 GCF_052114665.1 Stenotrophomonas sp. 2YAF22
GCGTCTCGCGCTGCAGTGGCCGCTTCGCTCGCCGGGCATGGCCCGGCGCTACCGCAACGCCGCGTTGTCGGTGGAGCGGCTGAGGCGCTCCCAGGCATCGATGCGTTCTGTCATGGCAGCCAGCTTGCCGCGTACCAGGTGCAGGGCGTCGCTGCCCAACAGCAGATGCGTGGGTGGGTTGGGGGTGTCGATCACCTGCAGCATGGCTTGCGCGGCCTTGATCGGGTCGCCCAGCTGATGGCCGCTCTTTTCCTCGCGGGCGTTGCGGATCGGATCGAACAGCGCGTCGTAGTCGCCGATGCTGCGCGAGGCCCGCACCATCGAACGGCCAGCCCAATCGGTGCGGAACGAGCCCGGCGCGATCGCGGTCACATGGATGCCGAATGACGCCACTTCCTTGCCCAGCACCTCGCTGATGCCTTCCAGCGCAAACTTGCTGCCGCAGTACCAGGCGATGCCCGGCAAGGTGATGAAGCCGCCCATGGAGGTGATGTTGAGGATGTGACCGCGGCGGCGCGCGCGCATGTGCGGCAGCACGGCTTTGATCAGCGCGGCGGGACCGAACACGTTCACTTCGAACTGATGGCGCAGTTCGTCCAGCGTGGATTCTTCGAGGATGCCTTCGTGGCCGTAGCCGGCGTTGTTGACCAGCACGTCGATGGCGCCGATGTCGGCTTCGACGGTGGCTACCAGTGCATCGATGGCCGCAGCGTCGGTGACGTCCAGCAGGCGGCCGAAGGCGCGACCGGGTGCGAGGGCCGCAAATTGCTGGCGGGCAGATTCGCTGCGTACGGTGCCGACCACGCGATGGCCGGCCAACAGGGCCTGCTGGGCCAGGGCACGGCCGAAGCCGCTGCTGACGCCGGTGATGACGAGGAGGCGGGATTCGGTCATGGCCGAGGGCTCGTGGCTGGGGAGTTGCACGTTAGTGATTGAGTGCGCGGCCGCCCAGGCCTAAGCTTCGGGCTTTCTTGCCTATTCCTATGGGGCGCCCGATGCGGTCGGCCGATGATCCGCTGCAACATCCCGCACAGGCACGCATGGTGGGTCTGTTGCAGGCGTTGGCCGTGGACGAGGGCTACACGCTGACGGCAGTGCCCGGGGTGCGGCTGCTGCGCTCCAACCGTCCCTTGGCGCGCACGCCGGTGCTGTACGACCCCGGCATCGTGATCGTCTGCCAGGGGGTGAAGCGCGGCTATCTGGGCGGGGAGGTCTACCAGTACGACGCGCAGCACTACCTGGCAGTGTCGGTGCCGGTGCCCTTCACCATGGAGACCGAGGCCACGGCCGAGGCGCCGCTGCTGGCGATCTACCTGCATCTGGATCTGCAGCTGGCCGCAGATCTGCTGATAGAACTGGGCGAGCGCACTGCCAGCACCGAAGCGCCGGCAAGAAGCATGACGTCCAGCCCGATGCAGCCTGCGATGCAGGCCACGGTGCTGCGATTACTGGAAGCGCTGGCCGATCCATTGGAGGCCGACGTGCTGGGGCCCTCACTGGTGCGCGAGCTGTATTTCCGGGTGCTGAGCGGCGCACAGGGTGGGGCGCTGCGCGAGGCGCTGGCGATGCGCGGGCGCTTCGGCCGCATCGGCAAGGTGCTGCGGCATATCCACGCGGCCTATTCGACGGCGTTGGATGTGGATGCGCTGGCAGCGCAGGCGGAGATGAGCGTGGCCACGTTCCATGATCACTTCCGCAGCATTACCGGTACCTCGCCGATGCAGTATGTGAAGTCCACGCGGCTGCATCAGGCGCGGCTGCTGATGCTGCGGCAGGGCATGACGGCCGAGGCGGCATCGTTGGCGGTGGGGTACGCCAGCCCGTCGCAGTTCAATCGGGAGTTCAAGCGTTTGTTCGGGTTGCCGCCGGCGTCCGAGGTGGCGCGCATGCGGCGAAGTTTTGCGCTGCCGCCGGCGCCGGCCGATGCGCTGTATGTGTCTTCGCATTGATTGCGGCATTCGCCGGGCATGGCCCGGCGCTACCAGGGAAGCCCGTGTCAGGTAGCGCCGGGCCATGCCCGGCGAACGAGTCGGTTGACAGGGCGTCTACCTACTAGTAGGTTTACACCCATGAAAGAGTCACTGTCCCCCAAGGCCCACGAGATCCTGGCCCATGCCCGTTCGCTGC
>NZ_JBFRFE010000688.1:0-2125 GCF_052114665.1 Stenotrophomonas sp. 2YAF22
GGTGCGCTCGATGATCTCGGCCGGGATGCTCGGGCCCGGGGCGGTCTTGCCCAGCCAGTACCAGAGCAGCCCCAGGTTCAGGTAACTGGACAGCGCGCTGGCGATGCCCAGCGCCAGGTGCAGGCCCGGTTGCTTGCCAAGGGCCGCCATCACCCCCTGCGCCTTCAGCTCATCGGGCACCATCACCTGGTACAGCACCGCCAGCAGGGCGAAGTTGAACACCATGTTGGCCACCAGCGCGGCGACACCGGCGCGCACCGGCGTCCTGGTGTCCTGGCGCGMATAGAACGCCGGCAGCACCACCTTCAGCAGCGCGAACGCCGGCAGGCCGAAGCTCAGGCCGTACACCGACAGCGCCGTCATGCGGGTGTCGAAGGCGGTGAACTGCCCATGCTGGAAGATCGTGGAGATCAGCGGCTCGGCCAGCAGCAGCAGGCCCAGCATGGCTGGCACCGAAATCAGCAGGGTCATGCGCAGGCCCCAGTCCAGCGAGCGCGAGAAGCCTTCGCGATCGGTGCTGACATGGTGCCGGGCCAGCGCCGGCAGGATCACCGTGCCCAGGGCCACGCCGAACACGCCCAGCGGCAGCTCCAGGAAGCGATCGGCCAGCGACAGCCAGGACTGCGAACCGTCGGTCAGCTTGGCGGCGATGACGGTGTCCAGCAGCAGGTTGATCTGCGCCACCGACGAGCCGAACAGGGTCGGCACCATCAGCGTCATCACCTTGCGCACGCCCGGATGGTTCCAGCCCCAGCGCGGCAGGGTCAGCAGGTCGATGCCCTTCAACGAAGGCAGCTGGAACAGCAGCTGCAGCAGGCCGGCGGCCAGCACCGCCCAGCCGAGGGCGAGGATCTGCTTTTCCGGTGTGCCACCCAGCCGCGGCGCCAGCCACAGCGCGCCGGCGATCATGCACAGGTTGAGGATGACCGGCGTCAGCGCCGGCATCGCGAAGCGCTGGAAACTGTTCAACGCACCGCCGGCCAGGGCGGTCAGCGAGACGAACAGCAGGAACGGGAAGGTCAGGCGGAACAGGTCGATCAGCAGGCCCTGCTTGGCCGGGTCGGTGTCCACCCCACTGGAGAAGACCGACGCCAGCTGCGGCGCGAAGATCAGCGCCAGCGCGGTGACCAGCATCAGCACGCCGCCCAGGGTGCCGGCGGTGCGGGCCATCAGTTCACGCAGCTCGGCGTGGCTGCGGGTTTCCTTCACCTCGGTGAACACCGGCACGAATGCGGTGGCAAAGGAGCCCTCGGCGAACAGCCGGCGCAGGAAATTGGGTATCCTGAAGGCGACCCAGAAAGCATCGGTGATGGCGTTGGTGCCGAAGGTCGAGGTCACCACCTGGTCCCGGACCAGGCCGAGAACCCGCGAGACCATGGTCATGCTGCTGAACGACAGCAGGCCCCGCAACATCTTGGGTGAACTCACTCAACGTCCCTCTTGACAATCGACTTGACGTACATTTCTTACGCCATCATACTAGCTAGCTTGCTGTTCCCATAACACCGATTTTTCAGGAAACCACCACCGTGGCCAATATCAAGTCCGCCAAGAAGCGCGCCAAGCAGACCGTCGTGCGCAACGCGCGCAACGTGGCTCAGCGCTCGATGCTGCGCACCGCTGTCAAGAAAGTGATCAAGGCGCTGGACGCCAACGATGCCGCCGGCGCCCAAGCCGCCTTCGCCGTTGCCCAGCCGATCCTGGATCGTTTCAGCGCGCGTGGCCTGATCCACAAGAACAAGGCTGCTCGCCACAAGAGCCGCCTGAACGACCGCATCAAGGCCCTCCAGGCCGCCTGATCCGGTTGGTTGCTGGAGCCCCGGCTCCGGCAGCACGCAAAAGCCCGGCTTCGGCCGGGTTTTTTGTTGCCTACAATCTGGTAGTGCCGGCCGCCGGCCGGCAACCTCGGTGGATTGCCGGCCAGCGGCCGGCACTACCCACGTACAAAAAAACCCGGCCGAAGCCGGGTTTTTCGCGGGAACCACAACGGCATTACTGCGCGTTGCGTGCCGCCTCGAGCTCGTCTTCCTTCTGGCGATCGAAGAACGCCATGATCCGGCTCATGATCGGGAAGGTGCCTTCGCGACCCAGTGCGGACACCAGGAACCACGGCTCCTTCCAGCCC
>NZ_JBFRFE010000689.1:0-2122 GCF_052114665.1 Stenotrophomonas sp. 2YAF22
GGCGCGGGCCTTCGGCTTGGCAGCCTGGCGGGTCTGCGCGGCGGCGGGGCGGCTGCCCTTCTTCTTCGCTGCTTCGGCCGGCGGAACGGCGCTGAACAGGAACAACGCGGCGATGGCAGCGGCCAGGACGCGGGGGGAATACGGCATCAAGAAGCTTCCGTGGAACACAGACCGTGGAGCTTGCACGATCCGCGCGCGTACGGCCAGCGTGAGGGCGCAGTCAGCTTGCGCGCCGCTGGGGCTTCAGTCAGCCGCGGCCGCAGCGCGCAGGTCGACGGCGCGCTGCTCGCCCAGATAGCGGGTGATTGCGCGGCGCATCAGGTACAGCAACGGAATCAGGGCGATCGCGAAGCCCATCTTGTAGACATAATTGACACTGCTGACCGCCAGGAACAGCGATGTCGGCCAGTGCTGCGGGCCGAGCACGAAGGCGATCCAGATCACCACAAAGCTGTCCACCAGCTGCGAGACCGCAGTGGAACCGGTGGCACGCAGCCATACATGGCGCTCGCCGGTTGCTTGGCGGATGCGATGGAACACCGCCACGTCGATCAACTGGCCGAACAGGAACGCCACCAGCGAGCCGGCGATGGTCCACATGCCCTGTCCGAACACCGCCGCGAACGCGGCCTGGTAATCGGGCACGCCGTGGGCATCCATCGAGGTCACCCACCAGCTGGCCGGTGCCAGCGAGATCGCAGCGAAGGCGAACAGGAAACCGTAGGCGATCAGCACCACCGCCAGCCACGAGATGAAACGCACCCCGCGCTTGCCGAAGAATTCGTTGATGGTGTCGGTCATGATGAACACCACCGGCCACAGCAGCGTGCCGGCGGTGAAGCTCAACGAACCGGTCTGGCCGAACAGGTTCCAGTTCAGCGGATCGATGCCGAGGGTGTCTTCCAGGGCGAAGATCTTCACCCCGATCAGTTCGGCCAGTACTGCGTTGCCACAGAAGAACGCGGCCAACACGATGAACAGCAGGACCGCGCGGTCCTGCAGCGGGCGCGCGTGCGACGCCTCGCTCATTCGGAACGATCGCCAGCGCGGGTGAACGGAACGCTGGAGGGCGCCACTGCACCGCCGGAAATGATGAAGCTCATCGCCTGGTCCACCGTCCAGTCGGTCGGGGTGAGCAGTTCGACGGGCACGATTTCCAGATAGCCCGAGGTCGGGTTCGGCGTGGTCGGCACATAGACGGCCGCCAGTTCGCGGTCGGTGCCCTGTTCCTTGATGACCCGGGTGACCAGGCCGACCGATTTCATGTCGCGGTGCGGGAAATCGATCAGCACCACGCGCTGTGTGCTGCCCGGCTCGGTCTGCAGCATGTCCAGCAGCTTCTTGGCGCTGTCATAGATGATGCTGGCCAGCGGAATGCGCTTGATGACCGCGCCGACCCAGCGCAGCAGGCGCTGGCCGACCACGCGGCGGCTGGCCACGCCCACCGCCAGGATCACCAGCAGGGTGGCCAGCAGGGCGATAGTGTTCTGGATCCATTCGGCGCGGACCCAGCCGAGATAATGCGGAAAGTTGGTCGCGATCTGTTCGGACAGCGGCACGACCAGCGGGCTGGAGATGCCCGACAGCAGCACGAACACGAATTTGACCACCACCCAGGTCAGCCAGATCGGCAACAGGGTCAGCAGGCCGGTCAGGAACAGGCGCTGCAGGGAGGGGCGGGGAACCAGGGCGGGGGCTTCGAGCGACATGCGCGCATTGTAGCGGTCGCGGCCGCTCGTTTACGCTGTCCGTTGGCGGTGCAGGCCATACAGGGAAAGGATACCGTGTTGAGGATGCTGCGGTGGTTGAGCTGGGCAATGCTGGGTCTGCTGGTGATGGCCGTCGCGGCATGGCTGCTGTCGAGGTACTGGCCGTTGTCGGCCGCCCAGCGGGAAGACGGGCGTCTGCTTGAGGCCGTGCAACCCAACGAAGGTCGCAACGGCTTCGCCCTGCTGTGGACGCTGCCCTTCGATGGGCTGGACCAGGCCCAGCGTGAGGCGGCGTTGGCCGAAGATCTGCGGCGCTGGCAGGCCTCGCCGTCGCAGGCGTCGCACACGTCGTTGCTGGCGGCCGCGCACGCACCGTTGAAGCTGGATGGGGCAGGTCGTTGTGCCGTCGGGCC
>NZ_JBFRFE010000690.1:0-2101 GCF_052114665.1 Stenotrophomonas sp. 2YAF22
GGGCATCCCTGGCACCGAGCAGGACCTGCAGCAATGACCCCGATGATCCTGTTCCGCTGGCAGCGCGCGCTGCCGGCGTTGTTGGCTGTCTTCCTGCTGCTGGGTGGCAGCGGCTGCGCGATGGTCACCGTCAAGCAGGTGGCATCCAGCGATTACCTGGTCAACAAGCGCGCCGATGTGCTCAACACCGGCAAGCTCAGCCCCGCCTCGCGCGAGACGCTGAGTGCGGCCGGGCTGGACGAATCGCAGTGCGAGAAGGACTTCCTGGTCTGCCGCAGCACGCTGTTGATGACCGATGACCTCAACGTCGAGCAGCGGTTGTCGACGCTGTCCGAGCTGTGGGTGAAGGCCGCTCTGGCATTGACGCCGAAGAAGCAGGCGGCCAACGAACCGCCGATGAGCGATGCAGCGCTGGATGCGTGGCTGGAGGCGGCGCGCTATGGCTATGCCTATCTGTTCTACAGCGGGCGCTCGCCCTCCGATCGCGCGTTCGAGGATCGGCAGACGCAGGTACGCGATTACTACAACTATGCTGCCGAGAAGGCCGCCGTGGTGTTGTTCGCGCGTGCCCGTGCCGCAGCATTGGCCGGCGAGGACTACACCAAGCCGGTGTCGGCGGGCAGCTGGACGCTGGCTTCCGATTTCCAGCGCCTTTCATTGAAGAGCATCCCCAAGCAGCTGGTGCCGGCCGGTACCGTCAGCTTCGTCGGCATGCGCAGCACCTATCGCCGCGATGGTTTCGGCGCCGAGCTGGTGATGGTGATGGACCCGCCGAAGCTGGTGGTGCCTGCCGTCGCCGCGGAAGGGGCCAAGGCCGAAACGGCACAGGCGCAGGCCACCAAGGAGGAGAAGGAGGAGGGCGTCCGCCGCGGACGCCGCCACCAGCACGATGATTCGGTGCCCGAGTACAGCGAGATGTCCTCGATCAACGTCACGGCATTGCTGCGTTTTGAAGGCAACACGCTGGAAGACGTGATGCGCACCCGCCAGGTGCTGCTGGATGGCTATTCGCCCGAGGCCACCGAGCGCATCACCCTGCATGGCGAAGAGGTGCCGCTGGCGGGCAACTTCACCGCCGCCTACGGCCTGTGGCTGGCGCAGAGCGGGTTCGCCACGCAGTCGCTGCGCACCCTGTTCGGCATGAGCGAGGGCATCGGCGAGCCGCACATCTACCTGATGCAGCCGTGGGACCCGAACCGCCGCATCATCTTCATGCTGCATGGCCTGGGYAGCAGCCCGGAAGCGTGGGTGAACCTGGCCAACGAGATCATGGGTGACCCCGAACTGCGCCAGCAGTTCCAGGTGTGGCAGGTGTACTACCCGACCAATGCGCCGATCGCGCTCAACCGCTATGAGATCGCCAACGCGTTCAACGACACGTTGCAGCATTTCGACCCCAACGGCAGCACGCGCGCCTCAAAGGACATGGTCTACATCGGCCACAGCATGGGCGGCGTGCTGGCGCGGCTGCTGGTCAGCGACTCGGGGGATGTGCTGTGGAACGATCTGCTGGCCAACTACGACCTGAAGGGCGAACGCCTGAAGAGGGTACAGTCCAAGCTGGGTCCGCTGCTGCACTTCAAGGCTGAGCCGAACGTGGAGCGTGCGATCTTCATCGCGGCTCCGCACCAGGGCACGGACATCGCCGGCAACAAGGTCGGTCGCCTGATCGGCCGCCTGGTCCGCCTGCCGCTGACCATCCTCGGCAAGTTCGAGGATGTGTTCCTGGCACTGGCGCAGGCCGAGCAGCAGGCGGATGGCACGGCCAAGCCGAAGATTCCCAACAGCATCGACAACCTCAAGGCCAGCGACCCGTTCGTGAAAGCCGCTGCGCAGCTCCCGATCACGCCGGGCCTGAAGTACCACTCGATCATCGCCCAGCGCAAACCGGAACTGCCTGTGGAAAAGTCCGACGATGGGCTGGTGCCGTACTGGAGTTCGCACCTGCCGGGCGCGCTGTCGGAGAAGGTGATCATCTCCGGCCACAGCGTGCAGGAGACGCCGCAGGCGGTTCTGGAAGTGCGCCGCATCCTGCATCAGGACATCGATGAAGTGGGTACGGTGGCGCGGCCATAACGGGACACCGCGGACGTTGCCGGCC
>NZ_JBFRFE010000691.1:0-2092 GCF_052114665.1 Stenotrophomonas sp. 2YAF22
CATGGAAACCGTGGTGCGAGCGTGGGCTGTAATGGCCATCGGCCGGTGTGTACCACTGGCCATCTTCGGTGCGCGGGCGCGGGAAGCCGGTGAAGCCGGTCTCGGCGTCGCGCACCTGCGGGTCCCACACCTTGCGCCAGTTGCGGCCGCGCTCACGCAGCGTCGCCGCGTCCTGCGCATGGCCGAGGCCATCGGCCATCTGCGAAAGCGCACAGTCGGCCAGCGCGTATTCCAAGGTGGCCGAACCGCCGTGATGCGGATCGACGTCCATGCCCTTGGACGGGAATGCGCGGTCGTAGACCACGTAGCCCTTGTCCAGATAGGTCGGGTTGCCGGAGCGACCGGCAGCACGCGAGTTCAGCGGCGGCGTACCGAACGCATTGCGGCGCAACGCATCCCATGCCTGCCCTTCGCGGCCCTTGAGTGCACCGAAGCGCCACAGGTCGACCATGAAGGGGGTGACCGGATCGCCGGTCATGATGTTGGTCTCGAAGTTGGCATAGCCCCAGCGCGGCAGCCAGCCGCCCTGCTCATCGATCGCCAGCAGGCTGCGGCCGATGTCGCGCGCCACATCCGGGCGCGTCAGTGCCAGCCACTGGTTCTGTGCACGGTAGGTGTCCCACAGCGAGAAGTACTCGTAGTAGGTCCAGCCATCGGCGCGATGAATGCCATCGTCGTAGCCGCGGTAACGGCCGTCGGCATCGCTGCCGGTGAGCGGCTGCAGCAGCGCGTGGTACAGCGCGCTGTAGAACACGGTGCGGTCATCGCCATTGCCGCCCTGCACGCGCACGCGTGCCAACTGCTCCCGCCACGATTGCTGCGACAGCGCGCGCATGCGTTCGAAGCCCAGCAGCGCCCCGCCCTGCATGCCCTCGGCGCGCAGGTTGGTGCGCGCACCTTCGGCATCCACATGCGAAATCGCGCTGACGGCCGTGACCGACTGGCCCTTGGCCAGGTCGAAGCTGAGCCACGCGCCATTCKGCTTCTGCTCGCCTTCCATGCTGTGGCGCGCGCCCGGCAGGCCGCCGCCCTCGCCCCAGGTACCATGCGCCTTGAACGGGCGGTTGAACTCAATGCGGAACCAGGTGGTGTACTGATGTCCACCGCAGAAGCTCTTGGTGACCAGCTTGCCTTCCACCACGCGGTCACCCACCACATCGACCACGCTGCCGATCACCGAGTGGCGCTCGTTGGCCTGACCGACATTCACCAGCACGTGGCCGTCGCCCTGGCGCTGGCTGAAGGTGTAACGCTCGGCAGCTGCGCGGGTGCGCGCGGTCGCTTCTGCGTCGATGCCGCCGTAGCTGGTCAGGCGCACCTTGTAGTAGCCGGCCTGGCCGATCTCACCGTCGTGGCTGTAGGCCGACGCATAGGTCTTGTGATTGAAGGCTTTCGCATCGGCGGTATCGAAGTCGCCGCCCGGGCCGATCGAACCGGTCACCGGCAGCACCGAGACCTGCCCACCCTGCTCCCAGCAACCGGCACCGGACAGGAAGGAGTGGCCGAAGCCGCGGATCTTGTCGTCGTCGTAGCGCCAGCCCGAATAGTGGCTGCCGATCGGGCTGACCTGGATCAGGCCGAACGGTGCCGAGGCACCGGGGAAGGTATTGCCGTCATCCTTGCTGCCGATGAAGGTATTGACCTCGCGCTCCAGCGCGGCCGGTGCGGCCTGCAGCCAGGGCGTCACCGCCAGTGCCAGCAGGCAGGCGATGCGGGCCAGGGGCCGATGGGACAATGCCGACAGGCGGCGGGCGGGACGACGGCGGGACAACCTGGTCACGGGCAGGACTCCTTGGCGGCAGGGCGGCAGCGAAGAACCGGCCGCACAGGCCGAGCCCTCGTTTCCATCGGTACAAATCCGCACCCCGGCGGATTTAGATCGATTCAAGTAGAGCATGGGAATTTCGCCCAATGCATTCTGCGGCGCAGCATGAGCGGGGGGGCTTCGGCCGGGCTGCGCCCGGCACCCGCAGAGGCCTTCAAGCCAAGAAAACAGCAACAGCAACGGCGGGCTACCGAGCTGGGCGGGGCGGTATGGGCAGGCAGGACACGCCGTAGACCCATCCATGGGGGCTCGATGGCGCCATCCATG
>NZ_JBFRFE010000692.1:0-2088 GCF_052114665.1 Stenotrophomonas sp. 2YAF22
CGCCAAGTACATCTCCTACCTGGAAGAGGCACGCGTGCGTTGGATGCTGGGCGTGGAAGGCGTGTCGATGAACGACCGCATCGCACCGGTGGTGGCTGCCACCAACGTCAACTACCGGTTGCCGATCGTGTGGCCCAACGACATTCTGGTCGAGCTGTTCGTCGAACGCCTGGGCAACAGCAGCGTGACCATCGGCCATCGCATCGTCGACCAGCAGGACGAGTCGAAGCTGTATTCGGACGGCAACGTGGTGGTGGTCTGGATGGACACGCAGACCGGCAAGAGCGCGCCGCTGCCGGACGCGATCCGCAGCGCATCCACCTGAAGGCAGTGCCGGCCGCTGGCCGGCACTCTCCCCACCGGGCATGGCCCGGCGCGACCGTTCCAATCAAAGGACTGACATGATCCACCAGACTGAACTGCGCGACCTGCTGCCCGGCATGGTCCCCTTCCCCGCCGACGTGTTCCCGGATGACCAGGCCTGGCTTGGCCAGCATCTGCTGCCGCTGCTGAAGATCGACCTCGGCGTGCTGCGCCCGGAACTGGCCGGCCAGGCCGCGACCCTGCTGTGTCCGATCGAGCCCTATGAAGGCTGCATCGGCGAAGCCACCGAAGAACACCACAACGCGTTCACCGGCACCAACTGGATCGCTTTTGAATTGACCGCCGACAACCGCATGCGCTTTCTCGGCGACGAGGGCTACTTCATCGGCGACCAGGTGCAGGACAAGCACGCGCTGGAGCACATCACGGAGATGCGTGAGAGCTACAGCAAGGCACGTGCGTACTTCCAGCAGCATGGACGCCTGGCCAGCTATTCGCGCTATGGCGACGGCGAGCCCGGCGAGCAGGCCTACCTCGATGTGCTGGGTGGGCAGATCTCGACCGGCAACTGGATCGAAACCGCGGAGATTCCGGCCGCCTTCGCACTGGCGTTCACCGAGGCTGCCGACGACCGCCATGCGCCGGACGATGCCGAGTGCGCGATCATCACCCGCGATGGCAACAAGTTCTTCGCCGTGGCAGAAGTGGCCGGCTACAACTGGTGTGCAACCGGTGCCGATGCGATCGTGATGCTGTACGAGCCGGAAAGCCGCACGGTGCTGTTCTCGTACGACTGGTCGTAAGCCCCACCGCGCTGCGCGCTCGCCGGGCATGGCCCGGCGGAACGAGCGCCGCGTTACGGCGCGGCCTTGCGCACTATCAGGGCCGTGCTGACTTCGGTGCCCCCCTCCAGTTGCACCTGCAGCCACACGGGCTGCCCCTCCTCCAATACGCGCCTGCCGTCCATCAACATCAGGTGCAGGCCGCCGGGCTTGAGCACGGCGCGTTCGCCCGGCGCCAATGGCAGGCGCTCGACAGCACGCATGCGGCTGACCCCGTCGACGATCCGGGTCTCGTGCAACGACACATCACCGAAACTCGCACTGCGCGCACCGATGATGGTCACCGCGGTGGAGCAGCCGTTGCGGATCACGCCATAGCCCGCAGTCATGGGCGTCGCCGTCGGGCTGGGCGGCAGACGTACCCAGCCCTGCTCGACGGTGACGCACTTCGTCTCGGCGGCGGAAGCCGATGCTGCGGCCGCACACAGAACCAACAGTACGCCAACGAATGGTTTGGTTATCATCGCCCAGGTTCCTTCTTCGCAACGAGACCCGCAGCATGACGACGCTCATCGAGGTGATCAACCATGGCCCCATCCGCGAACTGCGACTGGCGCRGGCGCCGGTCAATGCACTGGACACCGAGCTGTGCCGGCAGTTGATCCATGCCATCGAACTGGCGATGGCCGAGGACGCGCACGGCATCGTGCTGTCCGGCAGCGAGCGCATCTTCACCGGCGGCATGGACGTGCCGCACCTGCTCTCGCATGGCGATGACAAGCACAAGCTGCTGGACACCTGGAACGCGTTCTTCGGCGCGGTACGCACGCTGGCCGAGAGCCGCATTCCTGTGGTTGCGGCGATCACCGGCCATGCACCGGCGGGCGGCTGCGTGCTGGCCCTGTGCTGCGACTACCGGGTGATGGCACGCAGTGCCGATCCGGCGCGCCCGTATGCCATCGGCCTGAACGAAGTGCAGGTC
>NZ_JBFRFE010000693.1:0-2088 GCF_052114665.1 Stenotrophomonas sp. 2YAF22
GGCGCGCCRTCGGCCCTGACCCTGCAGCCGGTGATCGGCCAGCGTCGCGCCGCCAAGACCACCGTGCGCGTGCGCGAAGGTGGCCGCGGCAACGCTTACGTCAATGGTCACAACACCGCCGATGAAGGTCGCGAACTGCGTCGCTTCGACAACGTGCGCGAAGACCGCGGCCGCGGTCGCGGCGGCAAGGGTGGTGGTGGTTTCAAGGGCGGCCTGACCGTCAGCGGTGAAGCTGCTGCCAAGCAGTCGCAGCGCCCGTTCAAGCAGCGCGCGYCGAAGAACGACCGCTCGCTGCCGGAAGGCAACCCGGCCGCATTCCGTACCTGGTACGTGCCGGATGGCGTGAGCACCGGCCCGAGCGGCCACCGCAATGCCGGTCCGGGCGCTCGTGGCCCGGGTGCCCGTGGTCCGGGCGCAGGTGCAGGCGGCCAGGGCCGTCCGTACGGCAAGCCGAAGGGCCCAGGCGCAGGCGCCGGTGGCGGCCAGGGTCGTGGCGGCTACGGTGGTGAAGGACGCGGTGGCGCCGGTGGCGCAGGCGGCCAGGGTCGTCCGGCCGGTGCGGGCAACCGCTCGCAGGGCCAGGGCAACAAGCACCCCTACGGCCATCCGGGCAATGCCCCCAGCTTCCCGTCCGACCACGCCAATCCGGGCTTCAGCCCGTATGGCAGCTCGCGTCCGGCCGGCAACGGTCGTCCGGGCGGCAATTCGAATGCACGTCCGGGCGGCAACCGTGGTCCGGGTGGTCCGGGCGGCAATCGCGGCCCGGGTGGCCCCGGCGGCAACCGTGGTCCCGGCGGCCCGGGTGGCAACCGCGGCCCGGGTGGCCCCGGCGGCAACCGTGGTCCGGGTGGCCCGCGTCGCAGCGGCCCGCGCGGCGGCTGATCTCCACCTTCAATGAAGGACACAGCGATGACACGGATGTTGTCCCTCGGCGCCCGCATCGGCGCCGTGCTGGTGGTTCTGTTGCCGGTCGGCGGCTGCGAACGCGCTGCCGACCGGCTCAAGCAGGAAATCGCCGCCACGCAGAATCCCTGGCCGAAATCTTCGGCCCTGCACGATCCGGCCGACCGCATGCTGCGTCGGCTGATCGTCGATGAGCGCTATCTCACCCGCATCAAGCAGGCCGGCAGCAAGGACAAGGCTGCTGTCGCCGGTGCACAGCTTGCACTGGATGGCATCGGCCGCCTGCCTCGCCCCATGCTGGAGCGGCGTGCGCAGCTGCTGGCCGCAATGCTGCGCGGAATGCCGGTAGAGAAATGCGCACTGATCGCCCGCGCCACCACGGCGTCGGACATTGCACAGGTAGGCAGGACCTTGTTCAACGAACTGGAGAAGCGACCGTCGCAGGACATCGATTTCTGGTTCGAGATGAGCTACCAGGCCAGCCTCGCCGAGCTCGAACAGCGACCCGCAACCCCCGCCACTGAACAGCAGATTGCCGAGGCGACCGAGGCCCTGCTCGCCTCGATGGCTGACGAAAGCACGCGCGCGCGGGCCATGGCGGTCCTGCCGCGGATGGACACCGCACCGGCTGCCGACGTCTGCTGGGCATCGCTGATGCTGCTTGATGCCGCGTCCAGCACCGTGCCCGAACCACATCGCGGCACATTGGCCTGGCTGATGGCCCAGCAGTAGACACGGCGACGGAAGCCGGGCCCACGCGCCCGCTTCCCCGCGTTCGGCCGCGACCACTCCACTCTCACCCTGCCGCTCGAGCGCTTTCGGCGCGCTGGAACGCCGCAGGCGTGGTCGCGACCATGCTGCGGAAGAAGGCGATGAACGGACTCTCTGCCGAGAATCCAAGTTCCAGCGCCACGTGCGCGACACGATGGCCGAGCAGCAGCAGTTCCATGGCCCGCATCAACCGCCATTGCTGACGCCACGCCTGGTAGCCCATGCCGGTATCGCGTTGCATCAGGCGCCCGATCGTACGCACGCTCAGTCCGCTGCGCTGGGCCAGCTCGCCCAGTTCGGGCGGCAGCTGCTCGGCCACCGGCAGGCAGCGGGCGATGCGCGGGTCGCGCGGTAATGGCAGCTCCATCGGCTCCACCGGCGCAGCGGCAATCTCAAGCACGCACAGCGCCAGTT
>NZ_JBFRFE010000694.1:0-2061 GCF_052114665.1 Stenotrophomonas sp. 2YAF22
GTGTCGCGATGATGGCGCTCGTGCACGAAGGCACCGGCCACTGCGCCGGGGCCGCTGTTGAGGTACTTGTAGTGGCACCACACGGCAAAATCCGGCGCGATGTCATGCAGGCGCAGCGGCAGGTTGCCGACCGAGTGCGCCAGGTCGAAGCCGATGCGTGCGCCCTGCAGGCGTGCGGCGCGGGTGATCGCATCGAGGTCGAAGGCCTGGCCGCTGCGGTATTGCACACCGGGCCACAGCACCAGCGCCAGGCGCGGACCGTGCGCGGCGATCGCGCGTTCGATGGCGGCCATCGAGATCGTGCCGTTGGCTTCATCCGGCTGCACTTCCACCAGGCAGTCGGCCGGGTCGAAGCCATGGAAGCGGATCTGTGCTTCCACCGCATGGCGGTCGGTCGGGAACGCGCCGGCTTCCATCAGGATCACCGGGCGTTCGGCCGTGGGCCGGTAGAAGCTGACCATCATCAGGTGCAGGTTCACGCTCAGCGTGTTCATTGCCACCACTTCGCTGGGCAGCGCGCCGACCACGCGGGCCAGCTGTGCGCTGACCAGGCGGTGATACGACAGCCATTGGGTCGGCCCGGTGAAGTGGCCTTCCACCGCCAGTTCGCCCCACTGCTTCATCACTTCCTGCACCGCAGCCTGCGCGCCGCGCGGCTGCAGGCCCAACGAGTTGCCGACGAAGTAGGTCTGCTCACCGCCACCGTGGCGCGGAATCAGGAATTCCTGCCGCAGCGGCCGCAGCGGATCGGCGGCATCAAGGGCAATGGCGTGGGTGCGGCTGAGCAGGTCGGACATGGTCGGGCAACAGGCTGCAACGGGGTTGYCAGTGTAGCGCCTGGGGCATCACCCGGTAGCTGCGCACCCAGCGCCAGCGCCGCATGATCCGGTAGTGGCCAACCTTGGTTGGCGCACGTGCGAACAAGCGCCCACCAAGGTGGGCATCTACCGGGGGCGGAGCGCCGTCAGTCCGCCGCTGGCGCCGGCAACGGATCCACGTGGCCGCACTCGCTGCAGGTGCGCAGTTCCAGGCTGGCCTGGTAGCGCGCGAACACCTTCGGCAGGTCGGTCTCGATGTTCTGCAGCGTGAAGTACTCTTCGTACAGCTTGTGGTTGCAGCGCTCGCAATGCCAGATCACGCCATCGCGTTCATGCGGCAGGCGCTTGCGCTCGACCACCAAGCCGATGCCACCGGGCGGGCGCCGCGGTGAGTGCGGCACCTGGCCCGGAAGCAGGAAGATTTCGCCGGCACGGATCGGGATATCGCGCACCGCGCCATCCTCCTGCACCTTCAGCACCATCTCGCCTTCCAGCTGGTAGAACCACTCCGGGCCTTCGTCGTAGTGGAAATCGGTGCGGCTGTTCGGCCCGCCGACCACCATCACGATGAAATCGCCGTTGTCGATCATCTTGTTGCCGACCGGCGGCTTCAACAGATGCCGGTTTTCCTCGATCCAGCCCAGCAGGTTGATGGGGGAGGCAAGCATGGGGGGTGTCCGTAAGGGAGGGTCAGTCGCGCCGGCCGCGGCGCGGAACGTAGGACAGGGCCTTCTCGTAGGCCGGCTGCAGTTCTTCAGGTGCGCCCACGTCGATGCCCATTTCGCGCACGCGGCCGTCCTTCAGGCTGTACACCCAGCCGTGCACCATCAGCTTCTGGCCGCGGGCCCAGGCGTCCTGCACGATCGTCGAGCGGCAGGCGTTGACCACCTGCTCGATCACGTTCAGTTCGCACAGGCGGGCATGCTTCAGCTCCGGCTCCTCGATCGCATCCATGATCGCGGCGTGCTTCTGTGCCACGTCACCGACATGGCGCAGCCAGTTGTCGGCCAGGCCCACCCGCGTGTTGTTCAGGCTGGCGTGCACGCCACCGCAGCCGTAATGGCCAACGATCAGGATGTGCTTCACCTTCAGCTGGTCCACGGCGTACTGGATCACGCTCAGGCAGTTCAGGTCGGTATGCACCACCACGTTGGCCACGTTGCGATGCACGAACACCTCACCCGGGGCCATGCCGATGATCTGGTTGGCCGGCACGCGCGAGTCGGAACAGCCGATCCACAGG
>NZ_JBFRFE010000695.1:0-2052 GCF_052114665.1 Stenotrophomonas sp. 2YAF22
GTACCAGTGATGGGGCGGGCGCAGCGCGTGGCGCAGAGACGACGGCTGAGAGCGAGGGAGCGGGCATGGAAGGCACCAGGGAGAGAATTGGAGCCCAGCGTGCCTACATTCGCAAGGCGTCTGTAGTAGGCTCAACAACATACTTTACATACGCTATGCGCATGAACGACCTTGCATCGGGCGGCGACCGCCTGGACCTGCTGCGTACCTTCCTGCGCATCGTCGACAGCGGCAGCCTTTCGGCCGCCGCCGTGCAGCTGGGCACCACCCAGCCCACCGTCAGCCGTCGGCTTCAAGCCCTGGAACGGCAGCTGGGCCTGCGCCTGCTGCAGCGCTCTACCCACGGCCTGCTGCTGACCGAGGACGGCCAGCGCTGCCAACGCCATGCGCAGCGGGTGGTGGACGAATGGGAAGCGCTGCAGGCCGAGCTGCACGGGCAGACACAGAGGCTCAGCGGTCGCCTGCGGGTGATGGTGCCGCATGCGTTCGGCCAGGCACAGCTGCTGCCCACCATGCTCGACTTCCTGGCCCAGCATCCACAACTGAGCCTGGAGTGGATCCTCGAGGACCGCCGCCCGGACTTCATCGCCGAAGGCATCGACTGCGCGGTGCGGGTCGGCGCGGTCGATGAACCGCGCGTGGTTGCCCTGCCGCTGGCCGAAGTACCTCGCATTGTCGTGGCCGCACCGTCGCTGGCCGATGCGGAGTCGATCACCAGCCCCGAACAGGCGCAGGCATTGCCGTGGATCTCGTTGGTCACCTACTACCGCGAACGTCTGCTGCTGCACGATGCGCAGGGCCGTGCGCACACGCTGTCGATCACGCCGCGCCTGCTGAGTGACAACCTGTTCGTGGTGCAGCAGGCCGCACGTGCGGGATTGGGGGCCGCAGTGGTGTCGGCCTGGCTGGTGGCCGAGGATCTGGCCGAAGGTCGGTTGGTGCAGCTTTTAGCGGACTGGCAGGCACCACCGCTGCCGGTGCATCTGGTGTTCCCCGCTGCGCGACAGCAACCGCTGCGCCTGCGCGCCTTCATCGATGCGATGAAAACCACGCTGCCGCAGCTGCATGGCATGCGGCCGGCACCGCGCTAGGCGCTACCGGCCGCATCACTGCGAAGCGTGGTCCTGCTTCGCCACGGCATTCCATGCAGCGACCTTTGCCTTGGTGTCGGCCAGCATCCTGTCCAGCGCCGCGCGATCGTACACATCACCGCGCAGGATCACGCTGTCGATCTTTTCGGTGGCGGCGATGTCCTGCAGCGGGTTGGCGGTCAGCAGTACCAGATCGGCCGCCTTGCCCGTGGCGACACCACCATAACGCTGCATCTGGCCAAACCAGGCCGGACCGGAGCGGGTCGCGGCGGACAGCGCCTGCGGTGCGCTCAGGCCTTCCTTCACGAACAGCTGCAACTCCTGGTGCAGGCCGATACCCGGGTAGTTGAACGAATTGAGGAAGCCCGCATCGGTGCCGGCAATGATCGTCACCCCCGCTTCCTGCAGCAGCGGCAGCACTGCGGCCACCTGGTGGTACTGCGCATGGCGCGCCTCGATCTGCGCAGGTGTCGCCTTGGCAGCGCGCTCCACGCGCCAGGCGTACGTCGCACGCAGGCCCGGGCCGATATAAGCCAGATACGGATCGTTGGCGTGGTCGTCCTGGTCGAGGAAGTCGAGGATACGGCCGCCGTTGAGGGTCGGCGTCACGAATACGCCGCGCTTGGCGAAATCACGATAGGCATGCAGCGCGGTTTCGCGATCGAAGCTGGCGTCGAGCCGGCGGTTGGCTTCGGCGCGGTCGATGCGCCCGGCGCCGAAATCCGCGGCGATCTGCGCTTCATCCTTGCTGCCCGCCTTGAAGGCATAGTCCAGATGTTCGATCGAGGCCAGGCCTGCATCCACGGCCTGCTCCACCGTCAACGCCATCGGAATATGGCCTGAAGCCTTGAAACCCGCCTTGCGCGCGGCGCTGGCCGAGTACAGGAACAGTTCCGGGGTCAGCGTGCTGTCGGTGATCTTCACGAAGTCGACCTTGTCGTGCTGCRGGCGCTCGATCGCC
>NZ_JBFRFE010000696.1:0-2043 GCF_052114665.1 Stenotrophomonas sp. 2YAF22
GAACTTCTCGCGCAGCTCAGCCTCAAGCTTGGCGGCAACCTGCGGGTTGTCGCGCAGATAGCCACGGGCGTTGTCCTTGCCCTGGCCGATGCGCTCTTCACCGTAGCTGTACCAGGCACCGGCCTTCTCGACCAGCTTGGCTTCGACACCCATATCGATCAGCTCGCCTTCGCGGCTGATGCCTTCGCCGTACAGGATCTCGGTGATGACCTGCTTGAACGGGGGCGCCAGCTTGTTCTTGACGACCTTGATCTTGGTCTGGTTGCCGATGATCTCGTCGCCCTTCTTGATCGCGCCGATACGGCGGATGTCCAGGCGCACCGAGGCATAGAACTTCAGCGCGTTGCCGCCGGTGGTCACTTCCGGGCTCTGGCCCGGCATCATCACGCCGATCTTCATGCGCAGCTGGTTGATGAACACCACCAGGGTGTTCGAGCGCTTGATGTTGCCGGTCAGCTTGCGCAGCGCCTGGCTCATCAGACGCGCCTGCAGACCCGGCAACTGGTCGCCCATCTCGCCTTCGATTTCAGCCTTGGGGGTCAACGCGGCGACCGAGTCGACCACCAGGATGTCCACCGAACCGGAACGCACCAGCATGTCGGCGATTTCAAGCGCCTGCTCACCGGTATCCGGCTGCGACAGCAGCAGATCGTCAACATTGACGCCCAGCTTGCCTGCGTAGATCGGGTCCAGCGCGTGCTCGGCATCGATGAAGGCGGCGGTACCACCCAGCTTCTGGCACTCGGCGATGGCCTGCAGGGTCAACGTGGTCTTGCCGGAGGATTCCGGACCGTAGATCTCCACCACGCGGCCCTTGGGCAGGCCACCAATGCCCAATGCGATATCCAGCATCAGAGAACCGGTCGGGATCGCCTCGACGGGCTCGACCACGCGGTCGCCCATGCGCATCACCGAGCCCTTGCCGAACTGCTTTTCGATCTGGCCCAGAGCTGCAGCGAGGGCGCGCTTCTTGTTCTCGTCCATCGGATTGGTCCTTGCAGAGGTCACGTCGTTGGAGGTGCTGTCTTTGGAAGTCTTCTTGGCCATGGGTTCACTTTAAGGCTGGCGTATCGCACAGGCTGAGATTCTGCCCGGCGTTCGGAAAAAAATTATCGGACATCCGTACCAACCTCAGCAGAACCAGAGAATCGCCACAAAAGACCGCGGGAAATGCAGGGTGAATCGTCAACGGTTCGGTCGTAGCAGCCCGCAGTACAGGCCCTCGATCGAGAAATCCTGGTCCGGAAGCACGTCAATCGGCTTGTAATCGGGATTGCGCGGCAGCAGGCGGATGCGATCCTTGGCGATCTTCAGCAGCTTGACGGTGATCTCGTCATCGATGCGGGCCACCACGATCTGCCCGGAATGGGCATCGCGCGTGCGGTGCACACCGATCAGGTCGCCATCGAAGATGCCTTCGTCGATCATCGAATCGCCCTGCACCTTCAGCAGGTAATCCGGTGCCGGCGAGAAGAACACGCGGTCCAGCACCACGAAATCATCCGAGCCGATGTCGGCGCCGATCGGCAGACCCGCAGCAACCCGACCCAGGATCGGCAGACGCAGGACGCTGTCGGGCAGACCCGGCTCGGCAAGCTTCTCCACCGGCGGTGCCTGCACCAGACGGATGCCGCGGGCCTGGCCCGGCACGCGACGGATCGCCCCGGCCTGCTCCAGCGCCTCCAGGTGATACTGCGCTGCGCGTACGCCCTTGAAGCCGAAGGCACGCGCGATTTCAGTCTGCGAAGGAGGTGCGCCTTCGCTCTCGATACGCTCGGCGATCAACTGCAGGATCGCCTGCTGGGTGTCGGTCAGGTCCATGGTTAGTAGTATTACTACTAATACCCAGCGCTGCAAGTGCCGGGTGCGTCAAGGCGCAATGCGGGCCGAAACCGACCTGTAGTGCAGGGCCATGCTCGGTTATCGGGCGAATAGCCGGGCGGCAAACGCAAAAGCAGCCGGCCAGCGGTCGGCTCTGCAGGAATCGCTGCGCGATTCCGCGATTCCCGGTGGGAACCGCAGCGCCAAGCACACTACGTGTGC
>NZ_JBFRFE010000697.1:0-2043 GCF_052114665.1 Stenotrophomonas sp. 2YAF22
CACTTGGCCTGTCACGCGCTGCCGATGCTGCGCGCGGATATGCGCTGTCGATGACCTTGGTCGGTCTGCGCCTGCAGGAACTGGAGATGGGTGAGCCGTGTGCAGCCGAGTATCGGCAGGCAACGCTGCGCAGCCTGCGGCAGGCCTTCACCGCCGCCTGAGCATTCCGTCAGCGGAAGGTTGTCCAGGCCAGAACCGCGGACAGCAACGCTACCCACACCACGGCCTTGAACGTGCCTTCCAGCATGTTGCCACCGAACAGCAGGTCGATGATCGGGTTCGGCCGGGAAACGGGAGCATGGTCACTCATGGTTGTGTCCTGTGGTTTGGGAACTGCGTCACCGATGATACAAAAGCTTGACATTCCTGCTGCTGTTTCCGGTATGGTCAATGCAACGCGGCGTTCAAGGATGATCGATGCTCAAGCGTGCACTGTTTCCCGTAGTCGCCCTGCTGCTGGCCGCACTGGTCATCATGCTTTCCTGGCAGAACCGCCAGTTGCGGCAGGTCAATGAACAAATGGCGGCACAGCTGCAGCAGACCCAGCTGGATGCGCATGGCCTTGCAACCGGCACCCGACCTGAACTGTTGACGCTGCGGACGACGCAGCAGGCCCATGTCAATATCGGCGGCGCACGCGCCGTTCCGCAGATCCTCTACTTCTTCTCTACTGCCTGCCGCTACTGCCTGGCCTCGGTGCCACAGCTGCAGCAGATCGCGGCTGCACGCGGCAGCGCCGAACTTGTGGGCGTCGGCCTGCCACCGTATGACCAGCTTGCCGAGTACGCCGGCAAGCACGCGCTGGCGTTCCCTATCGCCGTYGACGATCAGGGCGAAGTCTCCAAACGCTATCGCGCCACGCTGACACCGATGCTGATGGTGCTCGCCGCAGATGGCAGCGTCGCCTACAAGCATGTCGGCCAGCTCGACACAGAGACGGTACAGGCCGTCGCCAAGGCAATGAATCCGGGAAGCCACACCAACTGAAGGAGATACACATGATCGGGAAGAAAACGCTGTTCTCGTCCGTCGCCGGTATCGTCATCGTTGCTGCAATGTCATTCGGTGCCGCACAGGCCTTCGCCACACCGGTGAAGACCGGCTTCGCCCCAGGGTGCGTGGATACCCCCGGATGCATGTTCGGCGGCAATGGCCGCGCCGGCGGCACGCGCATCTGCTGCGTCGCCAACTGATCCCGCTTCGACACCGCCCCGCACGCGGTGACTTCATGTTCCATCGCCATTCCAAGGAGATACACATGATCGGAAAGAAGAAGCTGTTCTCGTCCATTGCCGGCCTCGTCGTGGTGGCCGCCATGTCATTCGGTGCCGCGCAGGCCTTCGCCACTCCGGTGAAGACCGGCTTCGCGCCGGGCTGCAAGGAACATCCGAGCTGCCCCTATGGCAACGCAGGCTCCCACGGCCTGCTGGCCTGCTGCGATCCCATGTAACCCGCCTCGAAGCTCTGCAAAGGAGATACAGATGATCGGAAAGAAGAAGCTGTTCTCGTCCATTGCCGGCATCGTTGTCGTGGCCGCCATGTCATTCGGCGCCGCGCAGGCCTTCGCGACCACCCCGGCCAAGGCCGGGTTCGCACCGGGCTGTGAGTACACGCCGGGCTGTCCTTACGGCGGCAACGGCCGCTGGAGCGGCGGACGCGTCTGCTGCCAGGTTCCCTGATCCACCCCATCCAGCGCAGGACCTGACTTCGGCTTCCCGGCCACAGTTCCTGCATGGATGACGCGCCCCGTCTGCACTGGGCGTTGCAACAGGCCGTCCGATTGGGCGGCCCTTTTTTTTGCGGCCCGGATTCATCCTTGCAGACGGCACTTGGCACGCGCTTTTCCGGTCTTCGTCGCATGCCGATTTCACAGCGCAGGCCACGGTGCAACGCTGGACTCCCTTCTCCGGAGCACCGTGCCATGCCGATGCTTGCCTTGCTGCTGTTGATGGCCGGTCTATGCAACCGCGACGCCGGCGCCGGACACGATTCGCTGCGCTTGCAGATCCTGCAGGCCGATGCCCAACGCGCCGCTCGCGAGCC
>NZ_JBFRFE010000698.1:0-2036 GCF_052114665.1 Stenotrophomonas sp. 2YAF22
GTAGACGTGGCGCAGCGTTTCCGGAATCTGGGTGATGGCCTGGATCGAGCCGTCGGCCAGCTTGATCGCATCGCGCATTTCCGGGGTCCAGTGGCCCAGCTTCTTCAGCTCGTTCACCAGGTAACGGTTCACCTGCAGGAAGTCACCGGACAGCGTCTCGCGCTTGAACAGGTTGGACACCTGCGGTTCCACGCACTCGTAGCAACCGGCGATGGAGGCGATGGTGGCGGTCGGGGCGATCGCGATCATCAGCGAGTTGCGCAGGCCGTGTTCCTTGATGCGCTCACGCAGGGCATCCCAGCGCGCGGCATCTTCCGGCACCACGTTCCACGCATCGAACTGAAGCTCGCCGCTGGCCGCACGGGTGTCGGCGAAGGACGGGTGCTTGCCGCGTTCCTGGGCCAGTTCGACCGAGGTTTCCAGCGCGTGGAAGTAGATGGTCTCGGCAATCTTCTTCGACAGCGCGCGGGCTTCGGCGCCATCGAACGGCAGGCGCTTGCGGAAGAACACGTCCTGCAGGCCCATGCAGCCCAGGCCGACCGGACGCCAGCGCAGGTTGCCGCGGCGTGCCGATTCGATCGGGTAGAAGTTCAGGTCGATCACGCGGTCCAGCTGGCGCACGGCCAGGCGCACGGTGTCGGCCAGCTTGTCGAAATCGAACTCGCCGTTGCCGTCGAAGTGGTTGCCCAGGTTGATCGAACCCAGATTGCACACCGCGGTTTCTTCAGCCGAGGTGACTTCCAGGATCTCGGTGCACAGGTTGGACAGGTGGATCACGTTGCCGGCGCGCAGGGTCTGGTTGCTGGCGCGGTTGCACTTGTCCTTGAAGGTCATCCAGCCGTTGCCGGTCTCGGCCAGGGTGCGCATCATCCGCGAGTACAGCTTGCGCGCGGAGATGGTGCGGTTGGCCTTGCCCTGTGCTTCGGCCTGCAGGTAGGCGGCCTCGAAGGCTTCGCCGAACAGATCGGTGAATTCAGGCACCACGCGCGGATCGAACAGCGACCATTCCTGGTCCGATTCGACACGCTTCATGAACAGGTCCGGGATCCAGTTGGCCAGGTTCAGGTTGTGCGCACGGCGCGATTCGTCGCCGGTGTTGTCACGCAGCTCGAGGAAGTCCTCGATGTCGGCGTGCCAGGTTTCCAGGTACACGCAGGCCGCGCCCTTGCGCTTGCCGCCCTGGTTCACCGCAGCCACCGACGAATCCATGGTCTTCAGCCACGGCACGATGCCGTTGGAGTGGCCGTTGGTCGACTTGATCAGCGAGCCACGCGAACGCACGCGGGTGTAGCTGACGCCGATGCCGCCGGAGAACTTGGACAGCTGGGCAATGTCGCCGTACTTGGAGTAGATCGATTCCAGCGAATCCTGCGGCGAGTCCAGCAGGAAGCACGAGGACAGCTGCTCGTGGGTGGTGCCGGAGTTGAACAGGGTCGGGCTGGACGGCAGGTAGTCCAGGTTGCCCATGCGCTTGTACAGCGCCAGGGTTTCCGGCACGTCCTCGCTCAGCGCGCTGGCGATGCGCAGGAAGAACTGCTGCGGGGTCTCGATCACCTTGCGGGTGTGCGGGTGGCGCAGCAGGTAGCGGTCGTACAGGGTACGCAGGCCGAAGTAATCGAAGTTCAGGTCCAGCGAGATGTCGATGGCATCGTTGAGCTTGCGTGCGTTGGTCTGCACGAAGTTCAGCAGGCGGTCGTTGATCAGGCCCACTTCGTGGCCACGACCCACGGACTGCGAGAACGCGTGGATTTCCTGGTTGGACACTTCCTTGGCGATGAAGTTGGCCAGCAGGCGCGCGGCCAGGCGGCCGTACTCGGGCTCTTCGCCGATCAGCAGCGCCGCGGTGCGGATGGACAGTTCGTCCAGCTCCTGCGTGGTGGCGCCGTTGTACAGGCCGGAAATGGTGCGGGTGGCCACACGCATCGGATCGACGGCGTGCAGGCCTTCTGAGGAACGCTGCACCGCGCGGACGATCTTGTTCAGATCCACCAGTTCGGTCGTGCCATTGCGCTTGGTCACACTCATCGCGTTGGACG
>NZ_JBFRFE010000699.1:0-2036 GCF_052114665.1 Stenotrophomonas sp. 2YAF22
GGTGATTGCAGTTGCCGGCCAGCGGCCGGCACTACCCAAAGCGGGTTGGTCCGGGCGGTAGCGCCGGGCCATGCCCGGCGGAACGAATTCAGCGCGCGCCGAACCAGAGCAGCAGGCTGAGCACGGCTGCCAGCAGCAACGCACTGCCCAGCAGCCACGGCCAGCGCCGCACCCGACGCGGGGCGACCGGCACCACCGGTGCCTGTTCGGCTTCGTCGCTGCCTTCGTCATCGGCCAGTGGCGGTCGCCGGCGCGGGTCGTGCGGCACTTCCAGCACGAACCGGTGCTGGCCGTCGAACACGACCTGGTCGCCGGCCTGCAGCCAGCAGTGGCGTACGGCAACGCCGTTGACCCGGGTGCCATCGGCACTGCCCAGGTCGCGCAGCAGTACCCGCTCGCCGTGGACTTCCACCCGCGCGTGCTGTTCGGCGAAGGCGGGCTCATCGATCTCGATGTCGACATCGCTGCCACGGCCGATCACCCGCGCGCGCGACAGGGGGTAGCTGCGGCCGTGGTGCAGGCCGCCCACACCGCGCAGCAGGCGCTGCTCGTCACCGCTGCCTTCGACGCTGGCTGCCGGCGCCGGTGCCTGCAGCAGGGTGTCGACCTCGCCCTGCAGGACCATTTCCACGCCATCGACGTAGACCGCGTCGCCCGCCCTCAGCAGGGCCATGCGCCGCACCGGGCGACCATTCACATGGATGCCACGGATACCGTTGCCGACCTGCAGCCAGAGGCCGCGGTCGTCCATGCAGAACTGCGCAAGCAGCAGCGCGCCGTTGCCGGCATCACCGAGGCGCACGCTGCCGTTTGCCTGGCGCACGATGCGCTGCACCCCGGGCCGCAGCGGCTGGTCGGGCTGTTGTTGTTGACTGAAGTGAACTAGCAGGTTCTGCACGCGGCGCAGACTAGCAGGTTGGCCGCCCACGAAGAAGAACCTGCGATGAGCGCTTGGCGTGGGCGCCGTCGATGCGCACAATGCTCGCCCTCTCAATTGATCCCCGCCCTGCGCCAGGAGCCTGCATGTCCACCATCGATGTCCGCCACGCCCACACCCTGCCCGACACCCAGGCACGTGAAGCGATCGAGCAGGTTGCCGCCAAGCTGGGCGAACGCTTCGGCCTGAAGTCGTCGTGGGCCGCCGACGTGCTGAATTTCTCCGGCAGTGGCGTGGACGGTGCGATCGAACTGCAGCCGGGCGCGGTACGGGTCACGGCCAAGCTGGGCTTCCTGCTGTCGGCAATGAAGGGCATGGTCGAAAGCGAGATCCAGCGCGTGTTGAAGGAAAAGCTGGGCTGAATCTGCGCTGCGGCCATCACGGCCCAGCAACGGCGCGCCGCGCTACTCTCGGGATAGGCCCAACTCCCACGGGGAATGCAATGAACCGTTACGAGAATGACGATCGCCGCGACGACGATGCCGGCTTCGGCGACCAGGCAGAGCGCTTTTCGCGCAAGCTGAGCGATTCGGCACAGCAGGTCTGGCTGGCTGGTTTGGGCGCCCTGGGGCGCGCGCAGGCAGAGGGAGGCCGGTTCTTCGATGGCCTGGTGAAGGAAGGCGAAGCCTGGGAAGCCCGCCGCCGTGAACGCAGCGGCGAGCAGGAACCGGGCTGGCGCGACAACGTCGAGCACTCGCTGGACGAAGCCCGCGAGAAGGCGTCCGGAACCTGGGACAAGGTCAACAAGGCCTTCGACGACCAGGTGCAGGGCGTACTCAAGCGACTGCACGTGCCGACCGCCGATCAGGTGACCGCGCTGGAAGCCCGCATCGATGCCCTGACCGCGCGCCTGGCCAAGCTCGAACACCGTGCCTCCACCGACGTGGACGCCCCCTCGCCGGGCAGCCATCAGTCGCCGGGCAGCACGCCCTGAACCGCCTTTGTTGCAACGCAATAAATTTTCGTTGACAATCGCGTAGAACCCGCCAATCGCTTCGGCTGCCGTTTGTTCCCTCCCCTCACGGCTTCAGGATTGGCGGGTTTTTTCGTGTCTGGCGCGTGCGGATCTGCGGGCTGCATCACGGTTGTTGTCGGGAAC
>NZ_JBFRFE010000700.1:0-2033 GCF_052114665.1 Stenotrophomonas sp. 2YAF22
CCCTGGCGCCGTTCCGCTGCAACGTGACCATGGCCGCCAAGGGCCGTGAAATCAACGCCAAGAGCATCATGGGCGTGATGCTGCTGGCGGCTGGGCAAGGCACGCCGGTCACCATCCGCATCAACGGCGAAGACGAAGTCGCCGCGATGGACGCGGTGGTTGAGCTGTTCGAGCGTCGCTTCGACGAGGACAACTGAGCGTGCCGCGCGCGCGCGCCGGCCAAGCCCCCACCGGCCAACGGCCGGTACAGCTGCTGGCCGGACACGGCGCCGCCCGAGGTACTGCGATGGGCCGCGCCCGCGTGCGCCTGCCGCATGCACTGGAAGTAGCCGAACAGCGCGTCGCCCCCTCCCAGGTTGAATCCGAGCTGGCACGCCTGCATCGCGCCGTGGACGCGGCGCGCACGGAGATGCACGAGCTGCGCCAGCGCCTGCATGGCGCGCTGAACCAGGAAGTGGGCGAGTTCCTCGACCTGCATGCACTGCTGCTGGACGATCCCGAACTGCTGTTCGGCCTGGACGAACTGATCCGCAGTGGACCCTACAGTGCCGGCTACGCGCTGCGCCTGCAGCGCGACCGCCTGGCCAAAGTCTTCGACGGCATGGACGATGCCTACCTGAAGAGCCGCATGGACGACCTCGACCATGTGATCGGGCGCATACATGCCTTCCTGCAGCCCGAGCGGCCCGCAGCGGTGAAGGGCCTGGCCGGCGAAATCCTGGTCTGCGACAACATCGCCCCTTCCGAGCTGGCCCAGCTGCAATCGCACGGTGTGGTCGGCATCGTCACCAGCGCTGGCAGCGCGCTTTCGCACAGTGCGATCCTTGCCCGCAGCCTGCACCTGCCGTTGATCGTCAGCGTGCCGCAGCTGCTGAACAAGGTGCTCGACGGCGACGTGCTGATCATCGATGGCGCCGACGGCAGCATCACAGTGAACCCGCAGGCCGACAACCTGCGTGATTACCGGGCGCGCCTGAAGGAGCACGCACGCGAGCAGCGCGAGCTCGGCCGCCTGCGCAGCAAGCCCAGCCGTACCCGCGACCAGGTCGACATCGCACTGCTGGCCAACGCCGAATCGCTGGAAGATGTGACCCAGGCACATGCGCTGGGCGCCCACGGCCTGGGCCTGTACCGCACCGAATTCCTGTTCCTGCAGCGCAACGAGCTGCCGGACGAAGAAGAACAGTTCCAGACCTACCGCGATGCGGCGCTGGGCATGAGTGGCCGGCCGGTGACCATCCGCACCCTCGACCTGGGTGCAGACAAGGCTGACCGCACCGGCCTGACCCTGAGCAACGAGGAAAACCCGGCGCTGGGCCTGCGCGGCGTGCGCCTGTCGCTGGCGCGGCCCAAGGTGGCCGACACCCAGATGCGCGCGATCCTGCGTGCCTCGGCCTACGGCAAGCTGCGCGTGCTGGTGCCCATGGTCAGCACCCGCGACGAACTGCTGGCGGTGCGCCGGCGMATGCTGAAACTGGGCGAGCAACTGCGCGCCGAGGGCCACATGGTGGCCGAGCACGTGCCACTGGGCGCGATGATCGAAGTACCCGCCGCCGCGCTGGCGCTGGAGAGCTTCATCGATCTGGTCGACTTCCTGTCGATCGGCACCAACGATCTGGTTCAGTACCTGCTGGCCGCCGACCGCAACAACGAAGCACTGGGCGAACTGTATTCGCCGCTGCATCCGGCCGTGCTGCGCCTGTTGCAGATGGTGATCGAGACCGGCGCACGCCATCGCATTCCGGTGGCGGTATGCGGCGAAATCGCCGGCGACGCACGGATGACCCCGCTGCTGCTGGCACTGGGCCTGACCGAGTTCAGCCTGCACCCGGGCACCCTGCTGGAAGTACGCCGTGCTGTCCGTGATGCCGATCTGGGGGCCCTGCGTGCCCGCGCACCGAAGCTGCTGGGCATGCGCGACCGCCGCGGCATCGAGCGCTGGCTGGCGCTTGTGGCGGACGCGTCCTGATTCCCGACGGTAGTGCCGGCCGCTGGCAGGCAACCTCATGGGCCTTCGGTAGGCATGTTGCAGT
>NZ_JBFRFE010000701.1:0-2032 GCF_052114665.1 Stenotrophomonas sp. 2YAF22
CATGAACTCCGGAAGCAACATGCAGTTGCCGGCCAGCGGCCGGCACTACCCGGCTATTTGCCGTAACGCCGCAGTAGTTCCACCAGTACCTCGGCTTCGGCCGCCCGCTGCGCCGGGTCTTCCGCGTCCACCACGTGTTCCTGCAGATGCTCGTGCAGCAGTTCCATCAGCAGGCTGTGGGCGGCGCCGCGTACGGCCGCCACCTGCACCAGCACATCGGCACAGTCGCCTGCCTCGCCCCCGGGCGTGTTCAATGCCTGTTCCAGCGCTGCCACCTGCCCGCCGATGCGGCGCACCCGGGTCAGCAGCTGCTTTCGATTTCTGTGTACATGGGCCATGCCGGGATCATATACCCTATGGGGGTATCCACCCAAGCCTGACCGCCGCCATGCACCTGGACGCCCTTGCCGCCGCCCGTCGCCACGAGCACCGCTTCGACGACGGCAATCCGCTGGCCGAACGCAACACCCGCCGCGCGATGTGGCTCACCGTCAGCATGATGCTGGTGGAGATCGTCGGTGGCTGGTGGTTCAACTCCATGGCCGTGCTGGCCGACGGCTGGCACATGAGCTCGCACGCGCTGGCACTGGGCCTGTCGGTGTTCGCCTACCGCTGCGCACGGCGCTACGCGCACGATCCGCGCTTCGCCTTCGGCACCTGGAAGATCGAGATCCTGGCCGGCTATACCAGCGCCATCGCCCTGCTCGGCGTCGCCGCGCTGATGGCCGTGCAATCGCTGGAACGCCTGTGGGTGCCCGCGCCCATCCACTACAACGAAGCCATCGCCATCGCCGCAGTCGGCCTGGGTGTGAACCTGCTGTGCGCGTGGTGGCTGCACGACAGTCCCGGCCACGCCCATCACCACCATGGACACGGGCACGGGCACGACCATCATCATGGGCATGACCACGATCATGGCCACGACCATTCCCACGGCCACGACCTCAACCTGCGTTCGGCCTACGTGCACGTGCTGGCCGACGCCGCCACCTCGGTGCTGGCCATCGTCGCCCTGCTGGGCGGCAAGCTGCTCGGCCTGACCTGGCTGGATCCAGTGATGGGCCTGGTCGGCGCGGTACTGGTCACCGTCTGGGCAATCGGCCTGCTGCGCGACAGCGGCCGCATCCTGCTCGACGCGCAGATGGATGCGCCGGTGGTTGCTGAAGTCCGCGAGGTGATCGAGCAGGGTCCATGGCCGGCACGCCTGGCCGACCTGCACGTGTGGCAGGTGGGGCGCGGCAAGTACGCCGTCGCCGCCAGCGTAGTCACCAGTGATGCCACGCTCGATCCGGATACCGTGCGCCAGGCGCTGGCGATCCACGAGGAACTGGTGCACATCACCGTGGAGATCCACCGCAGCGCGTGACGCCAGCAGGGCGGCGGTTCTTGCCGAAAATCTGTACCGGCCACGGCTGCGTGCTGCCTACACTGGCCGCACCTGCCCCGTCGGGACATCCCATGCGCACGCTCCGCCTGCTGCTGCCCGGTGCCCTCCTGCTGCTGGTGGCCTGTTCCGGCGACACCCAGCTGCCGTTCTCCTCCGACCCGATGCTCGGCTGCTTCGCCACCAACCCGCGCAAGTCCGCCGAGTTCCGCATCGAAAAGGAAGCAAGCCAGTACTTCGTCTCGTTCGAACGCGATGGTCACTGGCAGCGCGAACCCAATGCGCTGTACAAGGCCAGCCGCAGCGACATCCAGCAGTACTTCCGCGATGACGCCGACCAGATCGACAGCGCGCTGATCCGGATGGCCGGCGGCTTCGGCATCTTCCGCGTCAAGGACGGCGCAACGCTGAAGGCCCGGGCACGCGACAGCGACTACATGGCGCTGCTGCTGATCGGCGCCGGACCGGTGTATGCGGTGAAGTGCCAGTAGCGGCCACATTGCAATTCTTCCCATGGCCTCAGCGATGCCGCTGGCACACGCTGCCGGTTTCGAGGAGGAATACCGATGCTCATTCTTCTCCTGCTGGCCGCAATTGTTGCAAAGACCCAGGGTGCTTACGACGAGGTGCGTGAGACCGCTGATGGCG
>NZ_JBFRFE010000702.1:0-2024 GCF_052114665.1 Stenotrophomonas sp. 2YAF22
CAGATGGCCCTGGTGGTGACGCCGCTGGTGGGCTTCGACGCACAGTGCCGACGGCTGGGCATGGGAGGCGGCTGGTATGATCGCAGCTTCGCCTTCCGCCATGATCGGCCGGCGCCACCCTGGCTGGTTGGCGCGGCATTCTCGGTGCAGCAGGTCGAGTCCTTGYCGGTAGCGTCCTGGGACGTGCCGGTGGATGCGATCTGCACTGAAGCCGGCACCCTGCTCCCTTCCGCTGCCCCCGTGAACGCATGACCGCCCGCAAGCGCTACTGGCTGATGAAGTCCGAACCGGACGCTTTTTCCATCGATGACCTGGCCAAGGTCAAGGTTGAACCCTGGAACGGCGTGCGCAACTACCAGGCGCGCAATTTCATGCGCGATGGCATGCAGGTCGGTGACGGCATCCTGTTCTACCACTCCAATACCAAGGTGCCAGGCATCGTCGGCCTGGCCACGGTGGCCAGCGCGGCCTATCCGGACGACACCCAGTTCGACCCGAAATCCGACTACCACGATCCCAAGAGCACGCGCGAGAACCCGCGCTGGATGCTGGTGGACGTGGCCTTCGACCGCAAGCTCAAGCAGGTGATCGCGCTGGACGAGATCAAGCTGCATGCCGAGGAACTCGGCGAAGGCTTCCCGCTGGTTGCCAAGGGCAACCGCCTGTCGGTGTTCCCGGTGACCGCTGCGCAGTGGAAGCTGCTGCTGTCGCTGGAAAAGAAATCCTGATTCCCTGCCTGAGAGCTCTCCGCAATGTCTGAAGCCAAGCGCCTGGCCGCCGAAAAGGCCATCGAGTACGTCGAAGACGGCATGATCGTCGGTGTCGGTACCGGTTCCACCGTCGCCTATTTCATTGATGCGCTGGCCCGCATCCAGCATCGCATCAAGGGTGCGGTGTCCAGTTCCGAACAGAGCACCGCGCGCCTGAAGCAGCATGGCATCGAGGTGATCGAGCTGAACCACACCGGCACCCTGTCGCTGTACGTGGATGGCGCCGACGAGTGCGATGCCAACAAGTGCCTGATAAAGGGCGGCGGCGCTGCGCTGACCCGCGAGAAGATCATCGCCGAGGCCAGCGAGCGCTTCGTCTGCATCGTCGACCCGAGCAAGCAGGTACCGGTGCTGGGCAGGTTCCCGCTGCCGGTGGAAGTGATCCCGATGGCACGCAGCCTGGTCGCCCGCCAGATCCGCGACATGACCGGGGGCCAGCCGACCTGGCGCGAGGGCGTGGTGACCGACAACGGCAACCAGATCCTGGACATCCACAACCTGCAGATCACCGATCCGGAAAAGCTCGAGCGTGAGCTCAACCAGCTGCCGGGCGTGGTCTGCGTCGGCCTGTTCGCACGGCGCCGTGCCGATGTGGTGATCGTCGGCGGCGAGCCGCCGATCGTGCTCTGACCCTTTCGAAGGACCCTGACGATGTCGTTGCTGCGCTCACTGCTGATGCTCCCGCTGCTGGCCCTGACCGGCTGCGCCACCGATGCTGCCCGCCACTGGGTGGAACTTGATGGTGCGCGCTATGACGTTGAACTGGCCACCAACGATGAAACCCGTGCGCGCGGGTTGATGTTCCGCGACCAGATGGCCGAGGACCACGGCATGCTGTTCGTGCATGACCGCGAGGAAATGCAGGCGTACTGGATGAAGAACACCAAGATCGCGCTGGACATCCTGTACTTCGACAGCGAGCGGCGGCTGGTGAGCCAGCAGCGCGACGTGCCGCCGTGCTCGGCCGGTGACATGTGCCCGCCCTACCCCAGCGGTGGCCCGGCACGCTTCGTGCTGGAACTCAATGCCGGCCAGGCGGAGAAGCTCAAGCTGAAGGATGGCACCGAGCTGATCTTCGGCCCGGGCATCGAGAAGTAAGGTACGGCCGGGCTGCGCCCGGCACCCGCCGAAGCCAAGGCCAGAGCAACAGCAAAAGCGTGCATTCCTTGGGTTGGCGGGGTGGGTCCGGTTGCGGGGGACGCCGTAAACCCGTCCCTGGGGGCTTGGCCGCGGCATCCATGCCGCGGACACCCC
>NZ_JBFRFE010000703.1:0-2017 GCF_052114665.1 Stenotrophomonas sp. 2YAF22
CGGCGGCGGCGTGGGCATGGGCTTCTCGCAGCACKCCGGCATGGTGATCGTCTGCGATGGCACTCAAGCGGCGGCCAAGCGCATTGCACGCGTGCTGTGGAACGACCCGGCCACCGGCGTGATGCGCCATGCCGATGCGGGGTATGAGATCGCGATTGAGTGCGCGAAGGAGAAGGGTCTGGATCTGCCGGGGATTCTCGGCTGATCGCAGGGGTGCCGGCCGCTGGCCGGCACCGCCCGATGCACTTTGACTCTGGTAGATGCCGACCTTGGTCGGCACAACCCTCCTGGCTTGACCCTATCCCCCGCCGTGACCAAGATGCGCCATCGCCGCTGACGGATCACCGCGATGTACCGCACGCTCGCTTCTGCATTGCTCTGCGCCCTGTTCGCCACCCCGTTCGCTTCGGCACGGGATGTTCCGCCAGATCTTGCTTCCCAGCTCAACAGCCAGCTGCAGGTCAACCGCGAACGCTATGGCATTGCCGGCCAGGCGGTACTGGTCGCACACAACGGCAACGTGCTGTACGAGGGCGCCAGTGGTGAACGCGACCCGGCCACCCACGCGCCTGCCACCGTCGATACCATCTTCGCCGCGCAGTCGATGGCCAAGCTGCTGACCAGCACGCTGGTGATGCAGCTGGTGGACCAGGGCAAGGTGGATCTGGATGCCCCCGCCAGTCGTTATGTGCCGGACCTGCCGACCGCGTGGCAGGTCATCCACGTGCGTGACTTCCTCAACCACAGCTCTGGCATCGGCGAATACTACGACCGCGTGGACAACCGCTGGGTGAGCAAAGGTTACCCGGGCGTGGCGCCCGATCTTGCTGCTGCGTTGAAGGTGGCCGGTTCGGCACCGATGCAGTTCGCCACCGGTAGCCGCGTGCAGTACACGCAGGCGAACTACCTGGTGCTCACCGCATTGCTGGAAACCCATTACGGCAAGCCCTATCCGGCCATTGCACGCGAACGCATCCTGCAGCCGCTGAAAATGACCAGCACCTCGTGGGGAGCAGCCAGCGTGCCGGCGCAGCGCGCGGCGGTGCCGTACATCGGCAAGGAAGGCCAGCTGCAGCCGGCCAATGAAGATCCATGGCCGAACTACGGCTGGGGCCACGCCGATCTGCAGACCACCGTGGGCGACATGAACCGTTTCCTGCAGGCGCTGGCGACCGGCAAGCTGGTGCGCACGGCCACGCTGGAAGCGCTGTGGCAGCCACAGACACTGACCGGCGGCGGCAGCAACTTCTTCTCCACCGGCTGGGATACGACCCGCAGCGATGGCTATACACAGGTCGGCCACGATGGTGGCACCCGCGTGCGCGCGCGGCTGGCCTTCAAGGGCACGCTGGCCAGCGGCTACTGGGTGATCGTGTACCTGACCAATGGCAGCGCCCGCAATGCCTGGTCGAGCACGCTGGTGGAAAGCACTATGGCAGTGGCTGCACCAGGCGAGTTTCCGCATGCAGCACTGTCCGAACGTTTGATCGGCTATGCCTTGACCGGCGACAGCAGCAGTGAAAGCAGCCTGCGTGCGTGGCTGAGCGAAAGCAGTGGCATTGCATCCGACGAACTGGAGCGGGCCATCAATGCAACCGGCTACGCGATCCGCAACAATCTGGGCAACCGGCCCGCGCTGAAGGTCTTCGCCCTCAACACGGCCCTGTATCCCACCTCGGCCAATGCCTGGGACAGCCTTGCCGAATGCCATGCTGCGCTGGGCGAGAAGGAGACCGCTGATCGGCTGTATGCGAAGTCGAAGGGGCTGGCGAAAACCTCGCCGTAGATTCTTCTGTGAATCCACGCCACGCATCGGGGTGAGCCCATACGCACCCGGTAGGTGACGTACCGCACCCGACCTGTTAACTTGCGCGCCTGTTTTTTGGTTTACAGACTGTCCGCATGCCCTTTCTGCCGTATCGCCCCACCCGCTCCCCGATGTCGCTGGCCATCCTGCTTGGCCTGTCCACCGCCGCCCACGCCGCGCCTCAGGCCACCACGCTGGACGCGGTGCGGG
>NZ_JBFRFE010000704.1:0-2017 GCF_052114665.1 Stenotrophomonas sp. 2YAF22
CGACAGGCTGACGTGCTTCTCCTGCAGCAGCATCTCCAGCTCGATCAGGAACTTGTCCACCACGCGCAGGATGTGTTCGAAGCCCAGCGGCTGGAACTGCACCACCGCATCGAGGCGGTTGCGGAATTCCGGGGTGAACGCACGACGGATGGTCTCCATCGCATCGGTGGCGTGGTCCTGCTTGGTGAAACCGATCGAGCGCCGCGAGGCCTGCGCCGCGCCGGCGTTGGTCGTCATCACCAGCACCACGTTCTTGAAGTTGGCTTCGCGGCCGTTGGTGTCGGTCAGCACGCCGCGGTCCATCACCTGCAACAGGATGTTGAAGATGTCCGGGTGCGCCTTCTCGATTTCATCCAGCAGCAGCACGCAGTGCGGCGTCTTGACGATCTTCTCGGTCAGCAGGCCACCCTGGTCGAAGCCGACGTAGCCCGGAGGAGCGCCGATCAGGCGGCTGATCGAATGCGGCTCCATGTATTCGGACATGTCGAAACGGACCAGTTCGATGCCCAGCTGCAGCGCCAGCTGCTTGGTCACCTCGGTCTTGCCGACACCGGTGGGGCCGGCGAACAGGAAGTTGCCGATCGGCTTTTCCGGATTGCCCAGGCCCGAGCGTGCCAGCTTGATGGCCGACGCCAGGGTGCCGATGGCAGGATCCTGGCCGAAGATCACCATCTTCAGGTTGCGCTCCAGGTGCTGCAGCACATCCTTGTCGGTGGCGCTGACCTGCTTGGCCGGGATGCGCGCCATCTTGGCGACGATGGCCTCGACTTCCTCGACGTCGATCAACTCCTTGCGCTGGCCTTCCGGCATCAGGCGCTGGCGGGCACCGGCCTCATCGATCACGTCGATGGCCTTGTCCGGCAGCAGGCGATCGGCGATGTGCTTGACCGACAGGTCGACGGCGGCCTGCAGCGCTTCATCGGCGTAGGTGACGCCGTGGTGGGCTTCGTACTTGGACTTCAGACCCTGCAGGATCTCGTAGGTTTCGCCCACGGTCGGCTCGACGATGTCGATCTTCTGGAAGCGACGGGCCAGCGCCCGGTCCTTCTCGAAGATGCCGCGGTATTCCTGGAATGTGGTCGAGCCGATGCAGCGCAGCTCGCCCGACGCCAGGGCCGGCTTGATCAGGTTGGAGGCGTCCATGGTGCCGCCCGACGCCGAGCCGGCGCCGATGATGGTGTGGATCTCGTCGATGAACAGCACCGCATTGGGCACCTTCTTCAACGCGGTCAGCACACCCTTCAGGCGCTTTTCGAAGTCGCCGCGGTACTTGGTACCGGCCACCAGCGCGCCGAGGTCGAGCGAATAGATGACCGCATCGGCCAGCACGTCCGGCACCGAACCCTCAACGATGCGTCGGGCCAGGCCCTCGGCAATCGCGGTCTTGCCGACGCCGGCCTCGCCCACGTACAGCGGGTTGTTCTTGCGGCGGCGGCACAGGACCTGGATGGTGCGCTCGATCTCGTCGGCACGGCCGACCAGCGGGTCGATGCGACCGGCACGCGCCTGCTCGTTGAGGTTGCTGGCGAACTCGGTCAGGGCATCGCCCTTGGGCTCGCCTTCGCCCCCTTCCATGCGGCCCTCACCCTCGGAGGAGGACGGCTGCTCGCCTTCCTCGCCCAGCTTGGCGATGCCGTGGGACAGGTAATTGACCACATCCAGCCGGGTGACATCCTGCTGGTTGAGGTAATAGACCGCGTGGGAGTCCTTCTCGCCGAAGATGGCGACCAGCACGTTGGCGCCGGTGACCTCCTTCTTGCCGGAGGACTGCACGTGGTACACGGCCCGCTGCAGCACGCGCTGGAAGCCCAGCGTGGGCTGGGTATCGCGGCCGTCATCTTCGGCCAGGCGGGACACGGAGGCCTCGATGGCCTGCTCCAGCTCCTGGCGCAGGCGGTCGGCGTCGGCGCCACAAGCCTTCAATACGGCCTGGGCGGACGGGTTGTCGAGCAGTGCCAACAGCAGGTGTTCGACCGTCATGAACTCATGTCGGGCCTCACGGGCGCGCTTGTAGCAC
>NZ_JBFRFE010000705.1:0-2010 GCF_052114665.1 Stenotrophomonas sp. 2YAF22
GGCGTGGTGCTGCCATGGCCGTATGCAGGCGAGCCGGGCCAGGCGACGGTCAACGGCGAGGTGGCGGAATGGGTCAACAACGAACTGCATGTGCACCAGTTGCCGGCACGCATCGAGATCGATGTGCCCAGCGCGGTGCGCCGCGCCGAACGCAAGGAAAAGTAAGCATGCGAGGTCCGCTCGGAATCGGTCGCGGTTTCTGCGCGCTGGGGCTGGCGATCGCGCTGGCCCTGCCCGGGTTGGCGGCAGCCGCCTTGCCGGCCAGCGCCGCCGATGTGGCCACTGCGGTCGGCGAGCCCGGCATGAGCATGGTGACATTCAACCTGCACCACGACCGCGAGGACTGGCCCAGCCGCCGCCGGACGATCGTGGCTGAGCTCAAGCGCCTGCAGCCCGATGCCATCGCGTTGCAGGAGGTGATCCAGAAGCGCAACGTGCGCAACCAGGCGCAGTGGCTGGCCAGCCAGCTCGGTTACCGGTACGTATTCGTGTCCACCGATCCGGTGGGTGCACCCAAGCGGTATGGCAATGCGCTGCTGACCCGGCGCCCGATACTGGCCCGTGGCGAGCACCTGCTGCTGCCGCTGGATGACTACCGCACCGTGGCCCATCTGCGCATCGACGTGGACGGCAAGCCGGTCAATGTCTATGCCACCCATCTCAACGAGCGCAGTGACGACACCGGCCAGCGCATCCGCCGCAGTCAGGTCGAAGATCTGCTGCGTTTCATTGCCGGCAGTTCTGCAGGTGCACCGGTGGTGATTGCCGGCGACTTCAATGCACTGGTCGATGCAGGCGATCTGAGCGAGCTGCGCAGTCACTACGGCGACAGCTACGGCAGCGTGCACGTCAACACCGACCTGGCCGGTGTCAGTACGCTCAACCGTCATTACTACCAGGCGCCGTCGCGGATCGACCACATCTTCTTCCAGCAGGACGAGATGGTCGCGCGCGAAGCGAAGATCCTGTTCGACCAGCCCGATGACGGCGGCCGTTGGGCGTCGGATCACTACGGGGTGTGGACCCGGCTGCAGTTCGCGCCGAAACCCTGATAACGGCATGGCGTGGCGGCGCATCTGCGTTCGCTACGTCATTTGGTACGTCACAAACAGAAACGGCGGGGATCATCGATCCCCGCCGTTTCGTTGTTGCCGATCAAGGATCGATCAGGCGGCTGGCGGCGTGCGCTTGCCGGCGTCCTCGTCTTCTTCCGAAGCCTGCGCGTCGGCGGCCTGTGCGGCAGCGTCGGCATGGCCATCGGCGATCGGGTCAACCGCTGCCGACACGACCGGATCGGCGACCGGTGCAGCGGTTTCCACCGGTGCGGCTTCGACAGCCACCGGGGTTGCCGGCTGCTCGACCACCGGGGCGACTTCAACCTCGGTCTTCGGTTCGACCACCGGAGCAGCTTCAACCACCGGCRCAACGTCAGCCACCACCGGCTTCGGCTCGGCTACCGGTGCGGCTTCGACCACCGCGGTCGGTTCAGCGACCGGGGCTGCTTCGATCGCAGCAGCGGTCTCGACCACCGGCGGCTTCGCCTCGATCACCGGAGCCGCTTCAGGTGCGGGCTGCACGGGCGTCGCCGCGTCGATGGCATCCAGCATGCTGGTCTGCACCGGCGACGGGGTCGGTTCGATCTTGGCGACGGCTTCCACCGGAGCCGGAGTCTGCACTGCGGCGGCCACTGGAGCGGCTGCCTCGACCACGGCACTGCTTACGGCAGCGACCGGCGCAACCGCGGCGGCCACTGCAACCGGCGCACGTGCTGGCTTGCCGGCATCAGCGGCGGCCGGCTCGACTTCGTCATCGAAATCGAATTCCGGCTGCGAACGCGACGGCTGCGCGGCGGCTGCCGGTGCGCCGACCGAAGCCGGGGCGGTCTGCTCGACGGAATCGCCGTCGTTGTCCTCGCCCTCGGCATCATCGCCGTCGTCCAGGTCATCACCCAGTACGTCACCGCCCGCAGCGTTCTCGGCGCCACCACGACGACGACGACGACCACCGCGA
>NZ_JBFRFE010000706.1:0-2010 GCF_052114665.1 Stenotrophomonas sp. 2YAF22
CCCCGATGTACAAGGTTGCCGGCCAGCGGCCGGCACTACCGCATCACTTCGCGGGCGACGTGGACTCTTCGCGCTCCTGCACCTGCGCCTGGCGCATTTCCTTTTCCTCCGCCCGCAGCGACTTCACGTCCAGCTTGCGGATGGTCTTGATGAAGCACGGCATGCGCGGGCCAGCGGTCGGGTCACGTACCAGCACCTTGTCGAACGGCGCCGAGACACGGCCCATGTGGCTGGTCAGGCCGATCGCTGGCGCGTAGGACAGATCCGGGCACGGCCCGCTCAGCTCCAGCAGGTAGGCCTCGCTGGGCTTGGTCCAGACCGCCAGCGCACTGTCGCCCAGTTCGGTCCAGCCGTTTAGGCTGCCGAAGAACTGCATGTCCTTCTGCGGTGCGCCGGCGTGGGCACGATACAGCTCCAGCTTCTCGGCACTGCCCAGGCGGCCGGTGGTGGCACAGCCAGCCAGGGCCAGGCACAGCCCGGCGATCAACAGTGGGGTCTTCATGGCCATCTCCACAGGGGAACTGTGCCGATCATGCACCCGCCGGGGTGGTGCCGGCGCGACGGCCGGCAGCCTGGTTCAGGCCCTGCATCGAATCCGGTAGTCGCCAACCTTGGTTGGCGCTCGGCCGGCCGCTCAGACGTCGGCGTGGGCCAGCGCGTGCAGGCGCCCTTCGCGCAGCTCCAGCACCCGGTCCAGACGCCGGGCCAGGCTGCGGTCATGGGTCACCAGCACCAGGCTGGTATGCCGCGCACGGTTGAGCTCCAGCATCAGCTCGAACACCGTCGCAGCGGTGCGGTCATCCAGGTTGCCGGTCGGCTCGTCGCCCAGCACGCAGGCGGGGTGATTGACCAATGCACGCGCCACCGCGGCGCGCTGGCGTTCACCGCCGGACAGTTCGCCGGGCTTGTGGTCCAGGCGATGGCCCAGGCCGACCGATTCCAGCAGCGCAGTCGCACGCGTACTGGCCTCGGCCACCGCGGTACCGGCCAGCATCACCGGCATCATCACGTTTTCCAGCGCGGTGAATTCCGGCAGCAGGTGGTGGAACTGGTAGACGAAACCCAGCGCCTGGTTGCGCAACAGGCCGCGCGAGGTGTCCGACAGCGCCGACATGYGCTGGCCGGTGACATACACCTCGCCCGCAGTCGGCGTGTCCAGCCCGCCCAGCAGGTGCAGCAGCGTGCTCTTGCCGGCACCGGAGGCACCGATGATCGCAACCGTCTCACCTGCAGTCACCGTCAGGTCCAGCCCGTCGAACACCGGTGTCTGCATGCGCCCTTCGGCGTAGGTCTTGCCCAGCCCTTCGGCACGGATCACTTCATCGCCGCGGTTGAAGACCTTATTCATAGCGCAGGGCCTCCGCCGGCTGGGTGCGTGCTGCCCGCCAGGCGGGATACAAAGTGGCCAGGAAGCTCATCAGCAGCGCGACCAGGGTGATCACCACGATGTCGCTGGTCTGCATGTCGGTCGGCAGGCCGGTGATGTAGTACACGTCCTCCGGCAGCAGCTTGACGTTGAACACCGATTCGATGGCGCCGAGGATGCGCTCCAGGTTCAAGGTCAGGGTGATGCCGCCGATCAGGCCTGCAAGGGTGCCAAAGATGCCGATCAGCGAGCCCTGCACCATGAACACCTGCATCACTCCGCCCGGGGTCAGGCCGAGGGTGCGCAGGATCGCGATGTCGGCCTGCTTGTCGGTCACCAGCATCACCTGCGAGGACACCAGGTTGAAGGCGCCCATGGCGATGATCAGCGAGAGCAGGATGCCCATCACCACTTTTTCCATGCGCAGCGAGTGGTACAGGTTGGCGTTCTGCTGGGTCCAGTCGCTGACCCGATAGGCACCGCCGAGGTTCTGCGCCAGGTCCACGCCCACCTCCAGCGAGCGGTCCATGTCATGCAGTTTCAGGCGCACGCCGGTGGCGCCATCGGAACGCAGTACGCGCTCCAGGTCTTTCATGTTGGCAAAACCCACACCGCGATCGACCTCGTTGTAACCGGCCTCGAAG
>NZ_JBFRFE010000707.1:0-2001 GCF_052114665.1 Stenotrophomonas sp. 2YAF22
GCCCAGCGCAACGTCCTCACGTGCCGGATCACCCACCTTCAGCGACTTCGCCTTGGCCACCAGCTTCTGCAGGAACGCTGCTGGTACAGCGCAGCATCCATCAGGCGTTCCTGCAGAAGCTGGTGGCCAAGGCGAAGTCGCTGAAGGTGGGTGATCCGGCACGTGAGGACGTTGCGCTGGGCCCACTGATCAATGCCGCGCAACGCGACCATGCGGCGCGCGTGGTCGACGACGCGGTGAAGGCAGGTGCCTCCCTCGAAACCGGCGGCACCCACCAGGACCTGTTCTTCGCACCGACCGTGCTCGGCAACGTCAGCGCCGACAATCCGGCGTTCAACGAAGAGATCTTCGCGCCGGTAGCGGTGGTGGTGCCGTTCGATGACGACGACGAAGCCGTGCGCCTGGCCAATGACAGCGAATACGGCCTTTCGATGGCGATCGTCTCCCGCAATGTCGGCCGCGCGCTGAATCTGGGCGAGCGCCTGCGTACAGGTCTGCTGCACATCAACGACCAGACCGTGAACGACGAGGTCATCAATCCCTTCGGTGGGGTAGGGGCGTCCGGCAACGGCACCAGCATCGGCGGCCCGTCCAACGTGGAGGAATTCACCCAGTGGCAATGGATGACGGTCAAGGGCGAAGCCCCGGCCTATCCCATCTGATCGAGGAGAACGCAACGATGAGCAGCAACAATGAAGCGCGTGACATCACCGCAGCGGTGGTGCGCAGCAAGGAACAGCCCTTTGTCATCGAGCAGGCGCGCCTGCGCGGCCCGCAGGACGACGAAGTGCTGGTGAAGATCGTAGCGACCGGCCTGTGCCATACCGATCTGATCGTGCGCGACCAGTACTATCCGGTGCCGCTGCCGGCGGTGCTGGGTCATGAAGGTGCGGGCATCGTCGAAGCGGTCGGCCCCAACGTGCGCGAGCTGAAGGCTGGCGACCATGTCGTGCTGACCTACGGCCAATGCGGCCACTGCAATCCCTGTCGTGGTGGCCACGGTGCGTACTGCCGCGATTTCTTCGCGCTGAATTTCGGTGGTGATGATGGCCACGGCCATACCGCCATCACCGATGCACAGGGCCAACCGCTGCACGATCACTTCTTTGCACAGTCGTCCTTCGCCACGTTTGCGCTGGCGCGCGAGATCAATGCGATCAAGGTGCCTGACGATGCGCCGCTGGAGCTGCTCGGCCCGCTGGGCTGCGGCATCCAGACCGGTGCCGGTGCGGTGCTCAACTCGCTGCAGGTGCGATCGGGCAGCAGCTTCGCCAGCTATGGCGCCGGTGCGGTCGGTCTGAGCGCGGTGATGGCGGCCAAGGTGGCCGGGGCCACCACCATCATCGCCATCGACGTGGTGCCCTCGCGGTTGCAGCTGGCCATGGAGCTGGGCGCCACCCATGTGGTCAACAGTCGCGAGACCGATGTGATCGAGGCGGTGCGCGCGATCACCGGTGGTGGCGCCGATTTCGCGCTGGAATCGACCGGTCGTCCGGAAGTGCTGTCGGCCGGCATCGAAGCGCTCGGCGGGCTTGGCATGATGGGCGTGGTCGGTGCGCCGAAGCTGGGCACCACTGCCAGTTTCGATGTGAACAACCTGCTGCTGGGTGGGCGCAGCATCCGTGGCATTGTCGAGGGCGACAGCGTGCCGCAGGTGTTCATTCCGCAGCTGGTGACGCTGTACCAGCAGGGGCGCTTCCCGTTCGACAGGCTGGTGAAGTTCTATCCGCTGGAGCAGATCAACCAGGCGGCCGAGGACAGTACGCTCGGCATCACGCTGAAGCCGATTCTGCGGATCGCTGCGTGAGGTGAGGGTGGGGTGGGTTTGCAGGGCTGCGCCCTGCACCCGCCGAATCGACGGCAACGGCAACGGCAACGGCAACGGCAACGTCAAAAGCGGGTATTCCGTGGGATGGCGGGGTGGGTCCGGTTGCGGGGGACGCCGTAAACCCGTCCTTGGGGGCTTGGCCGCGGCATCCATGCCGCGGACACCCCCGCAAC
>NZ_JBFRFE010000708.1:0-1999 GCF_052114665.1 Stenotrophomonas sp. 2YAF22
GGGCTTCGACGGACAGAACCGGGGCAACAGCGGCATCTTCCTGCAGGAACTCTATGAGCTGCAGGTGCTCGACAGTTACAACAACCCAACCTATGCCAACGGCCAGGCCGGCTCCATCTACAAGCAGACCATGCCGCTGGTGAATGCTTCGCGTGCACCGGGGCAGTGGCAGGCCTACGACATCCTCTGGAAGGCACCGCGCTTCTCAGTGGGCGGTGGGCTTGTGTCGCCTGCGCGCATCACCGTCCTGCACAACGGCGTGCTGGTGCAGGACGACACCGTGCTGGCGGGCAGGACCGAGTACATCGGCGCGCCCTCGTATTCGCCCCATGCGTGCGCGCCGCTCTACCTGCAGGAACATGATTCCAAGGTCAGCTACCGCAATATCTGGGTGCGCGAGCTGTAGCGGCACGCGGCCGGCGTGATCGCCGGCCGTTTACTTGGCCAGGTAGCTGGCGATGTCATCTATTTCCTGCTGCGACAGCTGGGAGAAGGGCGGCATCAGCCCGCCACCTTTGCTGATCTTTTCCTTGATCTGCGCGGGTGCCATGCGCTTGCCGATATCGGTGAGCGCCGGGAATGCGCCGGGCATGCCCGCACGATCGGCACCGTGGCAGGCCGTGCAGTTGGCGGTGTAGAGCTTCGCACCGGCGGCCGGGTCATCCTTGCACCATGCGGCTGTCGCAACGCTCATGCTGCCCAGGGCCACGGCCATTGCCAGGATCGTCTTCATGTGGGGCCTCCTTCAGGCATCAGTGCTGCGCACGGGTGGACACGTTGGCGGGCAGGTGTTCACGCAGGTAGTCCGCGCCGGTCTGGATGACCTTGGCCGGGTCGCGTGGCTGGTCGTGCTCGAGGATGTACCAGTGCACGCCGGCCGTTGCGGCGGCTGGCAGGATCGCGCGCCAGTCCAGCACACCCTGGCCGACGGCAGCGAAGCCGCCCTCGTCTTCGGCCTGGCCCTCGGGTGCATTGTCCTTGGCGTGTACCGCAAACAGGCGGCCGCGGAACTTGCCGAGCATCACTGCCGGATCGAGGCCCGCGCGCGCCACCCAGGCAAGATCCAGCTCGGTCTGCAGGTCGGGCCCGGCGGCTGCGAACAGCAGTTCCAGGCCGGTCCGGCCATTGAAGTCGACCAGTTCGAAATCATGGTTGTGGTAGGCCAGGCGCATGCCCTTGGCCCGTACCTGCTTGGCGATCGCGCCCAGTTCCTTGCCCAGCGCGGTCCAGCCTGCGGCATCGGTCGGCCGATCCTTCGCGTCCAGGTAAGGCACCACCAGGGTGGTGTTGCCGATCAACCGGTTGAAGGCCACCACGCCGTCCAGGTCCTTGCGCAGCTCGGCCAGTTGCACGTGGGAGGAAATCGCCCTGATCGAATACCGGTCCAGCAACTGCTTGAGTTCGGCCGCGCTGACGCCCTGCGTGCCCACCGTTTCCACCGCATCCACGCCGGCGTCGTGGACGATCTTCAACTGCTGGTCGAGCGGGCCGGCGTTGCGCAGTGTGTACATCTGCACGGCGATGGGCTTGTGCGGGCTGGCGGCTTCGTGTGCCAGGACGGGCAGGGCAGCGAACAGCAGCAGGGCGAGGGTGGCAGTTCTGCGGGCAGGCGTGTTCATCATGAGATGCTCCCGGGGTTCAACCGATGGCGGTCCAGGCACGGGTCCTGGCCGAGGTGATGACGCGGTCGACGATCAGCGCCGAGCGCACGCCGTCTTCGAAGGTGGGCAGGCCATCCGGTCGCTCGCCTTCGATGGCGCGATAGGTGTCGGCGACGAATGCCTCGAAGCAGTGGCCGTAGCCCTGCGCGTGCCCGGCCGGCAACAGCGACAGCCGGCGCTGTTCGGCACTGCCGGCGCCCGGTCCGCGCACGAAGACTTCCTCGCGCTGGTCGGGCTTGCCGATCCACAGCCGCTCGGCATCTTCCTGGTTGAACGCCACGCTGGCCCTGGCGCCATCAATCTCGAACCAGAGACGGTTGTGGCGTCCGGCCGATACC
>NZ_JBFRFE010000709.1:0-1995 GCF_052114665.1 Stenotrophomonas sp. 2YAF22
GTCACGTCCTGGGCGTGGCCGAGCACGAACGGGGGATGGGTCTCGGTGTCCAGTACGTTGTTGTAGGCCCAGTAGCGGCGGGTGCCATCGGCGGCGAGCAGTTCGATCACGCCTGCGTCGGTATGGTTGGCTTCGATGCGCCGCAGGTAGGCCTTGAAGGCCTCGCGCTTTTCCGGCGGCATCAGGTCGCACAGGCTGCGGCCAACCATCTCGCTTTCCGGGTAGCCCAGCGACTGCACGGCTGCCGGATTCACCGATGTCACGGTGCCGTCCAGCATGTGCGTGCAGATCAGGCCCAGGCTGTAGTGGAAGAGACGGCGATAACGCACTTCGCTGGCTTCCAGCGCGTCCACCACCGCGCGTTCTTCGGTGATGTCCTGGATGGCACCGACCAGCCGTGGCAGGCCCTCCACCTGTTGGCGGGTGCCCACCACGCGGGTCCAGATGCTGCGGCCATCGGCGGTTGTCATCGGCAGCTGCACTTCCCAGGGCGTGCCCTGTTCGGTGCAGCGCTGCACCGCCGCCTGGATGATGCTGCGGCTGTCCGAACGATAGAACGACAAGGCCGATTCGAATGTCGGCTGGTAGCTGGAACGCACGCCGTGGATCTGCTTGGTCTCGCGCGTCCAGCGCACTTCGCGGGTGGCCAGATCCAGCTCCCAGCCGCCGACCTTGGCGGCGGTGTTGGTACGCTCCAGGAAGTCCTCGCTGCGCTTGAGATCGCGATGCAGCGCCTGTGCCTGGTCGATCTGCCGCAACAGCGCACTGCGCTGCTCCAGCACCTGGGTCGTGACCCGGCCAAGATGGACCATCAGCTCACGCTGCGACGGCGACAGCACGCCAGGCAGGGTGTCGAGCAGGCACAGCGTGCCGATGCGCGCGCCATGGGCAGTGGCCAGAGGGATGCCGGCATAGTGGCGCACCCTGGGCCCGGCGGTGACCAGCGGGTTGTGGGCGAAGCGCGGATCCTGCCGCGCATCCGGAATCTCCAGCAGCGCGTCCTGTTCGATGGCGTAGGTACAGAACGAGATGGAGCGCGGCGTTTCGCTGACATCGCCCAGGCCGATGCTGGATTTGAACCATTGCCGTTGCTCGGCGACGATGGAGACCAGGCCGATGGGCATGCCGGTGGCGGCGCGCGCGGCGGCGACGATGGCATCGAACACCGGCTCGGGCGGCGTATCGAGCACGCCCAGCCGTTCGATTTCGCGAAGTCGGGTGGCCTCATCCATGGCTGTCCACGCTAGTACCCGGTCTGTTAGCGCCCTGCGTACGGCAGTGATGTCGTCGTGATGCGCCTGCTCATGGTTGTTGCAGGGACGCCTGCAGGGCGCTGGCCAACGCGGCGTCACCGGAGACGAGGTCTTCCCAGCGCAGTTCCAGGCCTTTCCGCCGCCCCTTCTCGACCAGCTTCAGTCCGCTCGGGTCCAGGGTCAGCGTATAGGCCTGGCCGGCGATGGTCAGTTCACGGCGCAACGGTTTGTCGAGAGGTGTCATCGGGGGCTCCTTCGCGTTGAGGCGGGGGCAGGGCGCACTGAAACGTGACGATGATCGCGAACATGCCAGCGCCAAGGAAAATCCACTGCCCGGGTGATGCCGATGCGTGGGCCTACCACCGGATCGTCGGGGGGCCGCGTGCCGTCATCCACGAGGGTGACGCCGTGGCTGGCGGTGACCAGATCGGCGCCGTCAAAGCGCCGGTCCAGGCCGAACGCCTGCGACAGTTTGCCGGGGCCGCTGGCGAGGTCGTGATCGTGGCGGGCAGCTGGCCGCAGCGGGTACATCCGTTCCTGTCCGGCAACCGGCTCTGCCGCGCGCAGCAGTACCGCAACACCCTCGCCGACCTCGCCGCAGACCACATTGCTGCCCCAGTGCATGCCGTAGGTGAAATACACATACAGGTGCCCGGCCTCGCCAAACATGCTGGCGTTGCGTGCGGTCCTGCCGCGATACGAATGCGCAGCGGGATCTTCACTGCCGGCGTAGGCTTCGACC
>NZ_JBFRFE010000710.1:0-1986 GCF_052114665.1 Stenotrophomonas sp. 2YAF22
GGCGTGCACCGTGCTGGGTGATCCGCAGCAGGTCGCCGATGGCATTGCGGCGTTCGTCGAACGCCATCAGCCCGACGAACTGATGCTCACTGCCAACCTGTACGACCATCGCGCGCGCCTTCGCTCGTTCGAGCTGGCAATGCACGCCTGGCATGCCCGCCACGCGGGCTGAACAATTGCGTCACGGCAATTTGCGGTGCGGACGCGTCTGATGGGGGCTCCCACTTCCGGAGTCCCCCATGGACGAATCGCGTACCGAGCACATTGCCCAGCTGGCTGAACTGATCAAGGACGTGGAGGTGGCGATGTTCACCACCCGTGGTGTCGATGGGCGCCTCTACAGCCGTCCGCTTGGCACCCAGCAGGTCGCCTTCGATGGCGACCTGTGGTTCGCCACTGCTGCCGACAGCCCGAAGGTGGCCGAGATCGCGCTCGACCCGCGGGTCAACGTGGCCTATGCCTCGCCATCGAAGAATACGTATGTGTCGGTAGCCGGCGTGGCACGGATCATCGATGACCGCGCGAAGGTCGAAGAGCTGTGGTCGCCGGCGATGAAGCTGTTCTTCCCCGGCGGCCCGGATGACCCGAGCCTGCGCTTGATCCACGTGCGTGCAGAGACCGCCGAGTACTGGGACGGACCGGGCACGCTGCTCGGCTCGGCGTTGAGTTTCGTGTTGTCGGCGGTGCAGGATGAGCCGGCACGGTTGGGCGACAACGGATTCATCGATCTGCGTTGATCCCAGCCCGTGGTAACGCGGGTTGATCCGGGCCCGAGGTAGTGCCGGCCGCTGGCCGGTAATCAGGGAAACGTGGCAGCCGGCCGGCGGCCGGCTCTACCACGGTGCGCTCAGAACCAGCGCTGGAACAGGTCGACGGTGTAGCCCACCAGCTGCCCGGAACTGAAGCCGAAGAAAGCGATCGCCACCAGCRCAGCCACCCAGTTGAACAACATCAGCGCGCCGTCGCGTTCAAGCAGGGCCAGCGCAAACAGCAGCAACTGGAAGCCGAACAGATAGTTGGTGAACGGAATCGGCAACGACAGCAGCAGGCCCAGCAGAACCAGCAGCAGACCGCTGAAGGCGTGGGCGGGGGCAGGCGTCAGCAGCTGTGGCATGCGCGGCTTGAGCATGCGGTCGAGACGGCGCAGGGCACCATCGATGCGATCCAGGAACCGGTGCATGGTGCCGCGCTTCGGCCCGCGACGGGCAATGAAGCCGGGCAGCCAGGGCCGGCGCATGCAGAACAGCATCTGCAGGCCGATCAGGATCACCAACGGACCGCTAACCGCGCCGCCCAGCCCCGGGATGGGGATGAAGGCCGGCAGGATGGCGACGAACAGGAATACACCAAAGGCACTCTGCTGCAGATCCTGCAGGATCTGCCCCAGCTTCATGTGCTGGGCCGGGTCACCGAAGGCGAACATCGCCAGCAGGGTCCGGATGCCCTCGTTGCGGTACTCCGGCGATGCAGCGCCGGGGCCGGCGTCAGGCGGTGAGCTCATCGGCCTGCTCGTCGGACAGGGTGCGCAGCAGCAGCTTGTCCACGCGCGCACCGTCCAGATCGACCACCTCGAAGCGCCAGCCGGCCCAGTCGAAGTACTCGCCCGCGTGCGGGATGCGACCGAAGAAGTGGATGCACATGCCGGCCAGGGTGTAGTAATCGCCATCCTCGGCGTCGGGCAGGTCGTTGCTGCCGATCAGCTCGCGCAGGTCCTCGATGGGCAGCGAGCCGTCCACCAGCAGCGAGCCGTCCTCACGGGTTACCACCAGCGCGTCCTCGTCGGCATTCTCCGTCGCCTGCAGGCGGCCGACCACCGCGCCCATCAAATCGCTGATGGTCACCAGGCCCTGGATCTCGCCGTACTCGTCCACCACCAGCGCCATCGACTGCTGTTCTTCGCGGAAGATCTCCAGCAGCTTCATCGCGTGGGTGGATTCGGACACATAAAGCGGTTCGCGCAACGTCTGGAACAGCGCGTTGTCGCCG
>NZ_JBFRFE010000711.1:0-1977 GCF_052114665.1 Stenotrophomonas sp. 2YAF22
GCGCTTGACCACCCGGCCATGGATGCAATTGGCTGGCGCGTGTCGCCCGACGGCGACGTGCGGTTCTCGATCAACCAGGCGCCGCCGCTGATTCGCGAGCCGCGGCTGGACAATCGCCTGATTCCGGGGGTGCAGACGCCAACACGCATCGAGATGGCGGTGGCAGCCGATGGCACCCCCGCCATCGCGCTGAACGATCAACAGGACCGCGCCAGGCTGCGCCTGACCGTAACGCCGGAAGGCTACGGGGCCATCGAGTTCCTGGACGCGCAGGGCAGGGTGATCCATACCCTGGCGCCCGAAGCCCATCGGCAGTGATGGCAGGTTGTCACTGACGCAGCAATCGCCCAACTACCATGGAGCCGGCATGGACACTGAAATACGGCAGCTCGAAGAAGCGCTGCGCATCGCGATGCTCACCAGCGACGTGGCCGCGCTGGATGGCCTGATTGCAGACGCCCTGATCTTTGTGGGGCCTTCGGGCGAAGTGTTTGGCAAGCAGGATGATCTGGCCCTGCATCGTTCAGGGCGCCAGAAGCTGAGCATGGCCGAATGGCAATCGGTGGAGATTGCCCTGCATGATCAAACCGCTGTTGCACTCACCACTGCGGACCTGGCCGGAACCTTCGATGGCGCAGCCTTCTCTGGCCGCTTCAGGTACTGCCGCTTCTGGGGCAAGACGGCCGGTGTCTGGCAAGTGCTGGGCGGCTCGGTTGTCGCTCTGCCCGCAGCAATGGAGACAATCGCCTAGACAGCCGGCGGTGACTCATGGCCCGGGGTGGACGTTGTTCTCCGCATCCTCCATTCCCGGGCTGACCCGGCGGCCGATGTCCTTCAGCCTTGCCAGCTGGTCGACCATCGACGGTGCATCGTCCAGGCTGCCGACAAAGGTCCACAGGTAGGTCATCACCGCATAGACGTGGCCAGGGGTCACGCCATCGGTCGTGGCGAGGCGGCCGATGGTCAAGGCAAACAGCACCGCAGCAGCCGCGCCGACCACCACGAAGGCACCAGCCTCGCGATCGGACAGCAGGATGCGCAGTCGCGACAGGGTGCGGTAGTGGCGGCGCAGTACCGACGGGCCGACCCGGTCGACCAGCCGGATTTCATGCTCCAGCCGGTTGTTCAGGCGGCCGTGCAACTGCTCGTTGCGGCGAGCGAACGAGGGCAGCAACACCRGCGCACCGAGCAGGGCGATGAGGCTGGCGGCCCCCACCAGGGGTTCGATTGCCAGCAGCATCGCCGCCGCGCCGAACATGGAAACGAGCGCAGTGGCGATGATCGGCACGTGCTTCTCGAAGAAGTCGACGAACTCGCGGGCCAGTACCACCCGCGCCGCCGAGGTGGAGGTGGCCTGGCCCAGGCGCCGCTGCGCCTGCACCACGTTTACCGCCAGATCGGCGTAGATGCGGGTGAAGGTGCGTGTATCGACCGCACGGCGGGCGGCGCCTACCAGCCAGAACAGCAGCACCACGCCGGCGTAGGAAATGGCATGGCCGACGTTGCCACGGATGATCGCGTCCACCGCGAAGCCGGCGAACAGCGGATAGGCCAGCAGCAGCGCATTCTCCAGCGCCACCAGCGAAAAGGTGCCAGTGAGCTGCCAGGGGTAGGTGTGCAGGATGGCTTTCAGGGTGGCGGCCGCATTCTGCTGGCCGATGCTGCCGGCTGCGACGGCCGGATCGTGTGGGGGCTTCATGGGGACCTGGGCAGATCGAGGATGGGGCAGGGGATCGATGGAGGCATTTCCCCTGATCGCTGCCAGTATCTGCAGTCCTTTGGAGGGAGCATGGAGGAGCGATGGAGATTGCGTGGAGATGCTGGCAGCATTCAGCGACGGGTGTGCACCGGCCAGGGGAGCTCGACCCGGGGCGAGGCTCGGCATCCATCGGCAATCGAGCCCCTGCCATCGGGTATCTTAAGGGCCCTTTTCCCACCTCCCTTCAAGCGCCTACGCATGCATGCGAATCCGATGAC
>NZ_JBFRFE010000712.1:0-1974 GCF_052114665.1 Stenotrophomonas sp. 2YAF22
GCGCGCGCATGCCTTGCTGCGTGATCTGCGCATCGAGCCAATCAGAAGGGCGCTTCAGCGCCGCATACACGCAGAATCGATCGCCGCTGTTGCGCTGCACGAACAGCGCCTCCTCGCCGCCAAAGCAGAACAGGCTGCCCTGCCCCACCATGGCCGCGATATCCGCCGCAGGCTGCGCGATCCATCCTTCAAAGAAGGTAATGCCCGTCGGCAGCGGCTGGCACGCACTCAACGCAGCGCGGACTTTCGACCACGCACCATCGGCACCGATCACGATGTCCGCCTCGGCCTGCACACCATTGGCGAAGCGCAGGCTGTGGCGGCCCGCATCTGCAGGTTCCATCGCGCTCAGGCAGTGACCCCACTGCACCGCGTCGGCCGGCAACGCATCCAGCAGCAGCTGGCGCAGGTCGCCGCGGTCGATCTCCGGCTTGTCCATGCTGCCCTCCGGCCCGAACCCACCTGCGGTAATCGCCCCGGACCACGGATCACCCACCCGCGCCTCCTGGCCTTCATGGCGCGCCACCGCCCGGAACGCCTCCAGCAGACCGGCGCGCTGCAACGCCACCTGGCCGGAATCCTCGTGCAGGTCCAGCGTGCCGCCCTGGGTACGCTGCTGCCCCGATGATTCGCCCTCGTACACGCTCACGCGATGACCGCCGCGATGCAGGATGAGCGCGGCGGTCAGGCCGGCGGGGCCTCCACCGATGATGGCAATACGCGGAGGGTGCGGCATGAGGCGGCCTGTTGGTCGGTTGATATATCAACCGTAGAATTTTCGAGTTGACACGTCAACCAACCACGGGCAACGTGGGCGCATGACCCCACCCACCATCACCCCTGACGAGTGGGCCGCTTGGCGCGGCTTCCGGCGCATGGCCGAGATCACCTCCGGCCGCATCGTCCACGACATCACCCGCAGCACCGGGCTTTCCAGTGCCGACTTTGTCGTGCTGATGGAACTGAGCAAAGCCAAGGACCGCTGCCGCCGCCAGCGCGAACTGCTGGACTACCTGGAATGGGACAAGACCCGGCTCTCGCACCAACTCACCCGCATGGCTGGCCGTGGCCTGATCGAGCGCGACACCGACAGTGACAACGTGGTGGTGATCCGCATGACCGCAGAAGGCCGCACGCAGCTAGGCGCAGCGCGGCCGGTACACGTCGCCAGCGTGCGCCGGAATTTCCTCGATCATCTTTCAGCCGATGACCTGGCCGCGCTGCAGCAGATCACCGACAAACTGCATGCAGCACTACAGGACGCAGAGAACTGAGACGCCGCCAGGTCACAGACGGCGGCCCAACACCTGCCCCGGCCAGCCATCCACGTTGAAGGTCGACAACCTTTCGTAACCGCACGATTCGTAGAACCGCACCAGCTCGCCGCTGCCACCGCCATAGCAATCCACGCGCAGGTAATCCAATCCCGCCGCGCGTGCCTGCTCGTCGGCGAATGCCATCAATCGACGGCCGATACCACGCACCCGCGCATCGCGCGAAGCAATCAGCACGCGTACGTACAGCTCCGGCTCGGTCGCCGCAGGCACATAGGGCATGGCCTCGCCCAACGCCAGGAACGCACGCACCTCACCCTGCGCGGTTTCCGCCACCCACGCACCGGGCAGTGCGCAGGCATCGGTCACCTGGGTGATGCGCCGCGGAATGGACGACCACGCCTCGGTACCCCACTGCTGCGGATTGCCGATGGCCACGAACCACGCAATCACTTCATCGAACAGCTCCAGCACCGCAGGCGCATCGGCCACGCTGGCGCGACGAATCGTCAGCGCCTCTTTTCCAGCATCACTCACGCGTAGTACTCCTTTCATTCAACGAACCCGAACGGCTGCAATCACCCGGCTCCGCCCAGAATGCCGCCGCGCACCAGGCATCACCACGGCCAAAAGTCCATTGCGCGCCGCTAACCGGTAGTGCCGGCCGCTGGCCGGCAACTGCAATCATCCAACCCCACCC
>NZ_JBFRFE010000713.1:0-1973 GCF_052114665.1 Stenotrophomonas sp. 2YAF22
GCGATCAGCTGCCCTGCGGTTGCAGAGAACGCCGCTGCCAACGAGGCGATGCCGAACACCACCAGTCCGACCAGGAACATCCGGCGATGGCCGATGCGGTCGCCCAGGGTGCCCGCCCCCAGCAGCAGGCCGGCCATCACCAGCGGGTAGGCGTTGATGATCCACAGCGCCTGCCCGGCACTGGCCGACAGCTCCTCGATCAGGGTCGGCAGCGCGGTATACAGCACCGAGTTGTCCAGCGTGACCAGCAGCAGGCCGGCGGCGACGGTGAACAGCAGCGACCAGCGTCGGGCGCGCGACAGGGACGGAGCACCGTCCAAGGGCTGGGAGAGAGCCATGGGAACCTGGATGGGGAAGGAGTACGCCCATAACTATACAGGATGTCCTGTATAGTTATGAATGTCCCAGCGAACGCCATTCAGCTGCCGAGAGGCGCAATGCTCCCTGCCTCATGACCCTGGGCCTACCTGCACTCCGCAGGCAATGCAGCGACCGCCTGCACTATCGGGTCCTGCATGGCGTGTCCCACCGCGGCATCCAGCTCGCCACGCAGATGGCCGTGCTGCCGCTGCATCTCCTCTTCGCACAGCGCACGCACCCGGGCGCGGGCGTTGCTGCGCAGCGTGCTGCAGCGCCAATCGACCCCTGCCAGCGGCAGCACTGAATAGACCACGCTGTTGCAGGCGTTGCCGGCGCGTTCCGCCAGCGGACGCCCACTGAAGTCACGCGGCACGCTGCTGCGCTGCGGATCGAAATAGCTGTCCGGGAAGGTGCGCGCGTACTGTTCGATGTCCACCTCGATAGTGCCGCCTTCGCCCGCCGGCACGCGCAGTGGCTGACCGCAGCCGGTGGCGTCGGCGCGGTGTTGGATGTACTGGTAGATCGGTCGGTCCAGGCTCGCATCCTGCGCGGTAACGGCGCTGACCGCCGCCAGCACCGGCAGCGACGCGCGGTTGGCCATGCGCGCCAGCACTCCCGCCTGCTCTGGTTCGCAGCGGTCGCGCAGCGTCGCCACCAGCAGGAACAGCAGGTCATCACGAAAGGCCTTGTCGGCAGCCAGGTGATGTTCGATGCGTGCCTGCGCCTCCGCCACCGGTGCGGGAAATGCAACGACCGGTGGCGAGGGCGCGTGCGTTGCGTTCCACAGCAGCGCTACCCCGCTCCCGGCCAGCAGCACCACAATCAGCAGCGCGACGGTGCGTGCGCGGAGCCTCGTCATCGGGTGCTCGTCATTGGCTGATCGCGGAAAGCGTCGCTGCGGCAGCGTCATAGGACGCGCTGGCGATATCCGCCTCGAAGTGCTTCACCTGCAGGCGCCCGGACAGCCGGTAGGGATCCCACAGCGCGCCCATCGTGATGGGGGTGGCCAGGGTCACATGGATGATCTGGTTCGGCGGTGGCGGCGGCACGTGGATGCACGCGCCATAGAACGGCACGAACAGCAGTTCGTCCACCTGCCCGGCGTCGTTCATCGCCAGCGGCACCACATAGCCATCCAGGTCCAGCGCCCGTCCATCCACGCCATCGACCACCGCCGACGAGCCGAACTGCTGCGCGCGTAGCGGGCTGGAGTGATCGATGGCCTGCCCAGGCAGCGAGCCCGAACCCGTATCGTCGATCAAGCCCCCCACCCCGTCCATGCCATTGCCACGCGACAGCCCGATCTGCGGCGGTGGACGCTGGAAGCTGTCCTCTTCGGGCATCAGCGCGTCCCAGCGATCGATCACTGCAGACGCCGCCGCCGGCGACGCAGCGCCATTGCTGGCCTGTGGCGGTGGGGCGTCCACGGCGGGCCTGCCACAACTGGCCAGCAGTACAGCGGCAAGCACACCGCCAAGCAGCTTCGCGCTACGGTTCATAAGGCCTCAGTTCGGCGTCGGCCATGCTGTAGGCGGAGCCGGCAAGATCATCGTCCACCCGCTCGGCGCGCAGCACGCCTGCCAGGAAGAACGGCGAGTACATGTCGGGCATGG
>NZ_JBFRFE010000714.1:0-1971 GCF_052114665.1 Stenotrophomonas sp. 2YAF22
CATGGTAATCCTATGGCACGGGGACAAAGCAGCCCCGGGGGCCTATGCTCGAGGATTGACCCCGTACAGGAATGCCGATGCGCCCGCATCTTCTTGCCCTCGCCCTCGTCGCCGCCCTGGCCGGTTGCCAGCCGGCCGATGCCCCGACCAACGGTTCCACCCCGGCCGCCAGCCAGCAGGCTGGTGATGCGGCGGTCGACGCCGCCTTCGCCGACCTGTCCAAGCGTGCCCTGGATACCTGGATGCAGCTGTCTCCGGTCAGCGCCACCCAGATCGGCGACCACCGCTATGACAGCGAGATCGACGACCTGAGCGCGGCTGGCCAGCAGAAGACCGTGGACGCCTACAAGGGCCTGCTGGGCGAGCTGGACAAGATCGAGGTGGCCAAGCTGGGCCGCGAAAACCAGGTGGATGCAGCGATCCTGCGCAACCAGCTGCAGTCGGAAATCTGGAATGCCGAGGTCATGCAGTCCGGCAAGTGGGATCCGCAGCTGTACAACGGCGTTGCCGGCAGCGCGATCTACGGCCTGATGGCACGCGAGTTCGCRCCGTTGCCCGAGCGCCTGAAGGCCGCCACCGCGCGCATGGAGAAACTGCCGGCGATCTTCGCCCAGGCCCGCGAAAACCTGGATCCGGCACGCGTGCCGAAGATCCATGCCGAGACGGTGGCCAAGCAGAACAAGGGCATCCTCAGCATCGTCGATACCTTCATCACCCCGCACATCGGCGAGCTGCCGCAGGCCGACCAGCAGCGCCTGCAGGCCGCCATCGACGGCCTGAAGAAGGCCGTGGACGAACAGCAGACCTGGCTGGACAAGACCCTGGTGCCGAACGCCAAGGGTGACTTCCGCATCGGTGCGGAAAAGTACGACCAGAAGCTCAAGTTCGCGCTGAATTCCTCGCTGTCGCGGCAGGAGATCGGTGAGCGTGCACGCGCCGAACTCAAGCGCGTGCGCGAGGACATGTACGGCATCGCGCAGACCGTGCTGAAGGACAAGCCGGGCGCACCGGAAATGCCGGCGCAGCCGACCGACGAACAGCAGCAGAAGGCGATCGAGGCCGCGCTGGAGCTGGCCTACGCTGACAAGCCGGCGCGCGACAAGGTCGTCGACGACGCCAAGGCCGCACTGGAGCAGTCCACTGCGTTCGTCCGCGAGCACGACCTGATGACCCTGCCCGACGCGCCGGTGGACATCATCCTGATGCCGGAATTCCAGCGTGGCGTGGCCGTGGCCTATTGCGATTCGCCGGGCCCGCTGGACAAGAACCTGAAGACCTTCTACGCGGTTTCGCCGATTCCGGACGACTGGAACGACAAGCAGGTTGATTCGTTCCTGCGCGAATACAACTCACGCATGATCCACCTGCTCAGCATCCACGAGGGCACACCGGGCCACTACCTGGAAGGCTGGCATTCGGCCAAGTTCCCCTCCACCCTGCGCGCGGTGCTGCGCTCGGGCCTGTTCGCTGAAGGCTGGGCGGTCTACACCGAGCGCATGATGCAGGAGCAGGGCTATCTCAACAACGATCCGCTGTTCCACCTGGTGCAGCTGAAATTCTACCTGCGCACCATCTCCAACGCGATCCTCGACCAGGGTGTGCACGTGGACAACTGGGATCGCGAGAAGGCGATGCACCTGATGACCCACGACGCCTTCCAGCAGGAAAGCGAAGCCTCGGGCAAGTGGGTTCGTGCGCAGCTGACCTCGGCTCAGCTGCCGACCTACTTCGTCGGTGCGCAGGAACACTTCGACACCCGTAAGGCGATGCAGGACAAGCTGGGTGACAAGTTCAACCTGAAGGCCTACCACGACCAGATGCTGTCTTACGGCGCCCCGCCGGTGCGCTTCGCACGCCAGCTGATGCTGGACCAGCCGATCGAGTGATGGATCGGGTGTGAGGTGAATGAAAACGGCCCGGGGAAACCCGGGCCGTTTCTTTATCCGTGTTGCACGGCATCCACGCATGGGG
>NZ_JBFRFE010000715.1:0-1970 GCF_052114665.1 Stenotrophomonas sp. 2YAF22
CCACCGCCACGGCGCATGCCGAACTGCAGGCGGGCCTGGATGCACGCGAACAGCAGCGCCAGCTGCGTTGGGACGCGGTAAGTACCGAGCTGCAGCAGGCGCACGCGGCGTTGCAGGCCCAGCTACTGGCAGGCGACGAACAGCGCCTGCAGCGCTGGAGCGATGCGTTGCAGAGCGTTTCGGCCGATCTCGCCGAGCGCCTGCAGGCCAATGGCCAGCGCCTTGCCGAACAGCAGCAGCAGGTCTGCGACACGTTGGCACAGACCGCGCAGCAGATCGGCGAGAACGGCCGTGCCCAGGCCAGCGCCACGCTGGCCGAAGTGTCCACCCTGCTGCAGACTGCGGCCGCAGCACCGAAGGCAGCCGCCGAGGTCATCAACGAACTGCGCAGCACCCTGTCCGAAAGCCTGGTGCGCGACAACAAGATGCTGGAAGAACGCGGCCACCTGCTGGCCACCGTGCAGACCCTGCTGGACGCGATCAACCACGCCTCGCACGAGCAGCGCACCGCTGTGGATGCACTGGTCGGAGGCTCGGCCGAACTGCTGGAACGCGTCGGTAACCGTTTCAGCGACCATATCGCGGCCGAGACCGGCAAGCTCGATGGCATCGCCGCGTTGCTCAATGGCAGTGCCGGTGAAGTGGGCCAGCTGGCCGGCACCTTCGGTTCTGCCGTCGAGCAGTTCGGCACCGCTTCGGCAGAGCTCTCCGGACGCCTGGAGCAGATTGGCGGTGCGCTGGACGCCTCGCTGGCGCGCAGCGATGAGCAGTTGGCGTACTACGTGGCGCAGGCGCGCGAGGTGGTCGACCTCAGCCTGCTGTCACAGAAACAAGTGATGGAAGAACTGCAGCAGCTGGCCGCGCGCCGCGGCAAGGCCGGCAGCGCATGAGCGACGAGCTGGAGGTCGACGGCGGCTCACACGCCCCGATCTGGGCGGCATTCGGCGATCTGATGTCGGTGCTGCTGGGCGCGTTCGTGCTGATCCTGGTCGGCGTGGTCGCCGTGCAGCTGGAGTTGTCGCAGCGCCTGGACCAGGAGGTCAAGCAGCGCCAGGCCGAAGCCAAGCGTCTGCAGACGCTGGAACAGGCGCTGGCCGGCCCGCTCGCCGCCGGCCGGGTGACGCTGGTGAATGGCCGCATCGGCATCAGCGGCAGCGTGCTGTTCGCGCTGAACTCGGACCAGCTGCAGCCGGAAGGCCAGGAACTGCTGCGCAGCCTGGCCGCGCCGCTGGCGGCCTATCTCGGCACGCGCGAAGAGATCCTGATGGTCAGCGGTTTCACCGATGACGCACCGGTGCGGGAAGGCAACCGCCGCTTCGCCGACAACTGGGAGCTGTCCGCGCAGCGCTCGCTGACGGTGACCCGTACCCTGATCGCCGACGGCGTACCGGCCGATGCGGTGTTCGCCGCGGCGTTCGGCAGCGAGCAGCCGGTCAGCTCCAATGCCAACGAAGATGGCCGCGCGCGCAACCGCCGTGTGGAGATCGCGCCGATTCCCAAGCCCAAGGCTGCTGCGCCGGGCGAGAAGAACGGCAATGGCAGCTGAGTCCTTGCCTTTGGAGGGATTGCGTGCCCTGGTGCGCGACCTCGACAGCGGGTCGCGATCGCTGCTGCACTACCCGCAGGTGCCGATGCTGGACGACGTGCGCCGCGAGTGGTCCGAGCTGCGCAGCGAACTGCAGGTGCGCCGCTCGCTGCGCACCGAGGCCCCCGCCGACGGCGGCCCACTGAACTCGGCAGTGCTGGTGCAGCGCATGCTGGACACGATGCAGGCGACCAGCCCCGGGTATCTGCGCCACTTCATCGACTATGTCGATACGCTGTCGTGGCTGCAGGCGTTGCAGGATGGTGCCGCCAGCGGCGGTGATGCAGCAAAACCCAAACGCACACGCAAGCCGCGCAACGCGGGTTGACSGATASCGGTAGTGCCGGCCGCTGGCCGGCAGCCTCATGAACCCTCCGCAGCATCC
>NZ_JBFRFE010000716.1:0-1962 GCF_052114665.1 Stenotrophomonas sp. 2YAF22
GGTCTACGGCGTGTCCTGCAGGCCCACACCGCCCCGCATCCCACCACATGCCGCCGTTGCTCCAGGTGTTGCTGTTGCTTCTGCCGGTGCCGGGCGCAGCCCGGCCGGCACTACCCCCTGGCAAGGCAGCGCGGCACAATCACTGCATGAGCCCGACCACCCCCGTTTCCGCCCTGACCATCGCTGGCTCCGATTCCGGCGGCGGCGCCGGCGTCCAGGCCGACCTGAAGGCCTTCGCCGCGCATCGCGTGCATGGGCTGTCGGTGATCGCCGCACTGACCGCGCAGAACACCCGCGGCGTCAGCGCCGTGCACGTACCACCGATCGACTTCCTGCGCGCGCAGATCGAGGCCTGCTTCGACGACTTCGATATCCACGCAGTGAAGCTGGGCATGCTGGCCAACGCCGAGGTGATCCACGCCGTGGCCGATGCCCTGGAACGCCATCGACCGCCGCACGTGGTGCTCGACCCGGTGATGGTCGCCACCAGTGGCGCTCGCCTGCTGGAGGACAGCGCGCTGCAGGCAATGCGCGAACGGCTGCTGCCGCTGGCCACCCTGATCACCCCCAATGCGCCCGAAGCGGAGCTGCTGGTGGGCCGCAGCATCGCCAATGGCAACGACGCAGAGCGGGCCGCCGCCTCGCTCCTTGATCTGGGTGCCGGTGCAGTGCTGCTGAAGGGCGGTCACCTGCACGAAGGCAACCGCGTGGTCGACCGTTACTTCGACGGCGTCAGCAGCGAAGAATTCATCCATGCCCGCCTGCCACTGGATGCGCATGGCACGGGCTGCACGCTGGCCTCGGCCATCGCCGCGCAGCTCTGCAACGGGCTGAGCCTGGCCAATGCCTGCGAAGCCGGCATCGACTACGTGGCGCGCGGATTGCAGCAGGGCTATGCGCCCGGCCGCAGCGAGGTGCTGGTACTGGACCACTTCGGCGCGGCACCGCACGCATGAGCGATTCGCCACGCGCACTCGCCGTGGACAGCGGCGATGGCCACCGTTACGAGGTCATCGCCTGCGTGCCTGCACAGCCACTGGCGCGGCTGTTGTGGCTGCCGGCGCTGGGCGTGGCCGCGCGCCACTACCTGCCGCTTGCACAGGCACTGGCAGCCAAGGGCGTGGCGGTCTACCTGCACGAATGGCGCGGAAATGGCAGCAGCTCGCTGCGCCCGTCGCGCAGCCAGGATTGGGGCTACAGGCAGATTCTCGACCACGATCTGCCTGTCAGCCAAGCCCTGCTCGCCGACGCTGATGCTGGCCAGAACGCGCTGCCATGGATCATCGGTGGCCACAGCCTGGGCGGTCAGCTGGCCTGCGTGCACGCCGGACGCCAGCCACAGGCGTTCGATCGATTGTGGCTGGCCGCCAGCGGCACACCGTTCTGGCGCACGTTCCCGCCACCACGCGGTTGGCTGCTGCCACTGATCTATCGCTTCCTGCCGTGGATCGCGCGGCGCCAGGGCGTGCTGCACGGGCGCCGGCTCGGTTTCGGCGGCACCGAAGCACGCGGACTGATCGCCGACTGGGCACGCGTAGGGCTGAGCAATCACTACGCCGCCGCAGGCATGGACGAGGACCTGGATGCGCAGATGGCGCGCGTGCATGGCAGTGCGCAGGCGGTGCTGATGGAAGACGATTGGCTGGCGCCCAGCGGATCAATGCAGGCGCTGCTGGCGAAACTGCCGAATGTCGCCTCGGAATTGCGTGTGCTTTCTGCGCAGGAGCTGGGTACGCAGGCCGATCACTTCGCGTGGATGAAACACCCGGAGGCTGTTGCAGAGGCGTTTTTCATTCAGTTGGGTGAAAATTTTCACAAAAGCGTTGACGACTCGCGCCGACATCCGCATAATTCCGCTCCTGTCGCAGGGCGCCCGTAGCTCAGTTGGATAGAGTACCTGGCTACGAACCAGGCGGTCGGGAGTTCGAATCTCTCCGGGCGCACCACTCGACAGACCTTCAG
>NZ_JBFRFE010000717.1:0-1958 GCF_052114665.1 Stenotrophomonas sp. 2YAF22
CCGTAAACCCATCCATGGGGGCTCGATGGCGCCATCCATGGCGCCAACGGTCCTGGAGCGCCTGGCCTGCCGCCTCTCGACAGATCGCGGGTGGCGGACACACGCAAGCGCGTCCGGGCTGATTTGCCGCGGAGGAGCGAGGCTGTTCTTGATCTTGCCGCCGTCGCGGAAATTGTCAGGAGGGGGCGGGCCACCCTGTCCTGGACCGTTGGCGCCATGGATGGCGCCATCGAGCACCATGGATGGGCTTTTGCGTGTCCAGGACAGGGTGGCCCGCCCCCTCCCTCGCAGGAACAAGGAGGCGCTCAAGCGACCAGCCCAGTCGGCGACACGATTCCGGAAAACAGAAAAGCCCGCACAAGGCGGGCTTTTTCGGTTCCTGCTGCGGCGACTGGTGCTCCCTAGGGGACTCGAACCCCTGTTTTAGCCTTGAGAGGGCCACGTCCTAACCACTAGACGAAGGGAGCAGTGTGTCGCTGCCGGTGCAGGAGCGCTAGTATATGCACCTCGATGCCATTGGGCAATCCCGAAACTTCAACCGGAAGCGCCAACATCATTTCCTCTGCTACATCACCGTTCAGCCTGCGCGTCATCCCGCGCGACCAGCACACGATCTCCCGCAAGGACATCAGCCCGAACGCTTTGCGCGTGCTTTATCGACTGCGCGATGCCGGCTTCGGCGCCTACCTTGTCGGCGGCGCGGTGCGCGATCTGCTGGTCAATGGCCAACCCAAGGATTTCGACGTGGCCACCGATGCCACGCCCGAACAGGTCAAGCAGTTGTTCCGCAACTGCCGCCTGATCGGCCGCCGTTTCCGCCTGGCCCATGTTGTGTTCGGCCGCGAGATCATCGAAGTCGCCACCTTCCGTGCCAACATCGATGACGGCAGCGGCGACCGCGAAATGGAAAACGGCATGCTCGTGCGCGACAACGTGTACGGCAGCATCGAAGACGACGCCATCCGCCGCGACTTCACCTGCAATGCCCTGTATTACGCCATCGAGGACTTCTCGGTGCGTGACTACACCGGCGGCTTCGAAGACGTGCAGGCACGCCTGATGAAGCTCATCGGCGACCCGGTGCAGCGTTACCAGGAAGACCCGGTGCGCATGCTGCGTGCGGTCCGCCTGGCGGCCAAGCTCGGCTTCCAGATCGAAGAGGGCACTGCCGCGCCGATCCCGCAGCTGGCCGGCCTGCTCAACGAAGCCGCACCGGCGCGCCTGTTCGAGGAAGTCCTGAAGCTGTTCCTGTCCGGGCATGGCGTTGCCAGCTTCGAAGGACTGGAACGCTACGGCCTGTTCGACGTGCTGTTCCCGGAAAGCGCCAAGGCGCTGAAGTCGAACCGCACCGGCGCGCTGCGTCGCATGCTGGTCGAGGGCCTGGCCAACACCGATGCACGCGTGGCCAATGACGAGCCCGTGTCGCCGGCGTTCCTGTTCGCGCTGTTGCTGTGGCCGGCTTACTGCCGCGCACAGGCAACGCTGCTCAAGCAGGGCGTCGCACCGGAAGAGGCACAGCGTCGTGCCGCCGACCGCGTCACCGTGCAGCAGCTGAGCACCATTGCATTGCCGCGCCGTTTCTCGCTGCCGATGCAGGAGATCTGGCTGCTGCAGGCGCGCTTCAGTTCGCGCCAGCGCAAGCGCGTGATGCGCACGCTCAGCCACCCCCGTTTCCGTGCCGCCTTCGATTTCCTGGCCCTGCGCCAGGTGGCATCGGCAGAGCACGAAGCCGACGTCGCGTTCTGGCGCGAAGCGCAGGCGCAGTCCGGGCATGAGCTGGATTCGTCGCTGGATTCCCTGCACAGCGATGCCGGCGATGAGGAGGGTGGAGCGCCGCGCAAGCGTCGTCGTCGCCGTCGTCGTCCCGATGGCGCAGCTGCCGGTGCTGCCGAGTAATCCATGACCGGTGCCTGGATCGGGCTGGGCGCCAATCTTGGCGACGCAGCCAACACCGTCCG
>NZ_JBFRFE010000718.1:0-1956 GCF_052114665.1 Stenotrophomonas sp. 2YAF22
GCCCTGAACCGTGCGCTGTCCGGCTACAAGAAGGGCGATGTGGTCATGCTGCTGGTCCGTACCGGCAGCGGCAACAGCGCCTTTGTCGCGGTCAAGGCCGGCCCGTAACAACCGATGGCTGCCTTCACGGCGGCCCTCTTGGTGTCCCCGAAGCCCCGCCCTGGCGGGGCTTCGGCCATTCCGGGGCCGTGCCGGCAGGCCAACCACGCGGCGGACCTCCGGGCATGCGATAATCGACCGTTACCCTGACGACGCCGCGCGCCGCCGCCACCTCTCTATGTCCTCTGATTCGATGCGGAACATCCGCAACTTCTCCATCATCGCCCACGTCGACCACGGCAAGTCCACGCTGGCCGACCGCATCATCCAGCTCTGTGGCGGCCTCCAGGCCCGCGAGATGGAAGCGCAGGTGCTCGACTCCAACCCGATCGAGCGCGAGCGTGGCATCACGATCAAGGCGCAGTCGGTGTCGCTGCCGTACGTGGCGAAGGACGGCCAGACCTACCACCTGAACTTCATCGACACCCCCGGCCACGTCGACTTCTCCTATGAAGTCAGCCGCTCGCTGGCCGCCTGCGAGGGCGCGCTGCTGGTGGTCGATGCGGCCCAGGGCGTGGAAGCGCAGTCTGTGGCCAACTGCTACACCGCCGTGGAGCAGGGGCTGGAAGTGGTGCCGGTGATCAACAAGATCGACCTGCCCACCGCCGATATCGAGCGCGCCAAGGCCGAGATCGAGGCCGTGATCGGCATCGATGCCAGCGATGCCGTGCCGGTCAGCGCCAAGACGGGTCTGAACGTGGTCGACGTGCTGGAAGCGATCGTGCATCGCATTCCGCCGCCGGTGCCGCGCGATACCGACAAGCTGCAGGCGCTGATCATCGACTCGTGGTTCGACAACTACCTGGGCGTGGTCTCGCTGGTGCGCGTGATGCAGGGCGAGATCAAGGCCGGTGACAAGCTGCAGGTGATGTCCACCGGCCGCAACCACCAGGTCGACAACGTCGGTGTGTTCACCCCGAAGCGCAAGGTGCTGCCGGTACTGCGCGCGGGCGAAGTGGGCTGGGTCACCGCCAGCATCAAGGACGTGCACGGCGCGCCCGTCGGTGACACCCTCACCCTCGCTGCCGACCCGGCGCCGAAGCCGCTGCCGGGCTTCCAGGAAATGCAGCCGCGCGTGTTCGCCGGCCTGTTCCCGGTCGATGCCGAGGACTACCCGGACCTGCGCGAAGCGCTGGACAAGCTGCGCCTGAACGATGCCGCGCTGCGCTTCGAGCCGGAAAGCTCCGAAGCGATGGGCTTTGGTTTCCGCTGCGGCTTCCTCGGCATGCTGCACATGGAAATCGTGCAGGAGCGCCTGGAACGCGAATACAACCTGGACCTGATCAGCACCGCGCCGACGGTGGTGTATGAAGTCCTGAAGACAGATGGCACGATCATCAACATGGACAACCCGGCCAAGTTGCCGCCGGTGAACCATGTGCAGGAGATCCGCGAGCCGATCATCCGCGCCAACGTGCTCACTCCCGAGGAGTACATCGGCAACATCATCAAGCTGTGCGAAGAAAAGCGCGGCAGCCAGATCGGCATCAACTACCTGGGCAGCCAGGTGCAGATCAGCTACGAGCTGCCGATGGCCGAAGTGGTGCTGGATTTCTTCGACAAGCTGAAGTCGGTCAGCCGTGGCTATGCCTCGCTGGACTACCACTTCGTGCGCTTCGATGCCGGTCCGTTCGTGCGCGTGGACGTGCTGATCAACGGCGACAAGGTCGATGCGCTGTCGCTGATCGTGCATCGCAGCCATGCCGATCGTCGTGGTCGCGAGCTGTGCGAAAAGATGAAGGACCTGATCCCGCGCCAGCAGTTCGACGTGGCCATCCAGGCCGCCGTCGGCTCGCAGATCATCTCGCGCACCACGGTCAAGGCCATGCGCAAGAACGTTCTGGCCAAGTGCTATGG
>NZ_JBFRFE010000719.1:0-1954 GCF_052114665.1 Stenotrophomonas sp. 2YAF22
GGCCACCACGCTGGACGCGGTGCGGGTCACTGCCGCCGATGCCAGCGCGCAGGCGCGCGAGGCGCTGAAGCGCGTGCCGGGCGCCAGCAACGTGATCGACGTGGCCAAGGCGGATAGCCGCCTGTCCAGCAGCGCCGACGTGTTGGCTTATCAGCCCGGTATCAGCGCACAGTCGCCGGGCAACGAAGGCACCAAGGTGTCGATCCGCGGGTCGGGCATCAACCGCGGCCCGGGTGCACATGCTTCCGGCATCGCGGTGTCGATCGACGGCCTTCCACTGACTGGCCCGGGCGGCACACCTTACGAACTGCTGGAACCGTTGTGGCTGTCGCGCGTGGAAGTGCTGCGCGGTGCCAACGGCTTCGAACGCGGCGCGCTGGCCCTGGGCGGAGCCATCGACTACATCAGCCGCAGCGGTCGCGACTCGGCTGGCGTGCAGCTGCACTACGAAGCCGGCAGCCGCGGCTACCAGAAGCGCGGGATCAGCTGGGGCGGCGTCAGCGGCGATGTCGATTACTTCCTGGCCTATACCGATACCGAATTCGATGGCTACCAGCGCCATGCGGCCGGCGATGGCAAGGGCGCGATGGCCAACATCGGCTGGCAGATCACCCCCGATCTGCAGACCCGCTTCTTCGTGCGCTACCGCGAAACCAACCACGAGACACCCGGGCGCCTGACCCGCGAGCAGATCCGCAATGATCCGCGCGCGGCGAACGCGGCCAACCTGGCCATCGATGCGCGCCGTCCGCAGCCGGGCAGCACCTGGGTGGGCAATCTCACCACCCTGCAGATCGACGAGGATTCCTCGCTGCAGGCCGGGCTGGTCTATCACAAATACCCGATGGACTTGAACGAGAGCCTGTACCGCCAGCAGCTGGACTACGCCAATCTCAACGCCACGCTGGACTACCACCGCCGGCACATGCTGTTCGGCCTGGACAGCGAAACCACCATCGGCCTGCGCGTTACCCACGACCTGGATGCCGATGTGCGCGAGTCGCTGCGCTTTGCCAACAACGGTTATGCCGCCGGCACCCGCACGCGCGACTTCCGCCACCACGGCACCGACAGCACGCTGCACATCGGCAACAACCTGGCCGTGAATGAACGCCTGCGCGTACAGACTGGTTTTGCACTGATCAACACCCGCCGCGATGTGCAGGTCACCTGGCCGACCAGCGGCGGCCGCCTGCGCGACCACGACTGGGATTACGCGCCGCGGCTGGGCTTCACCTGGCAACAGACGCCGCAGACGCAGTGGTTCGGCAACCTCAGCCGTTCGGTGGAAGCGCCGCACCCGTGGTCGATGATCTGGGGCTCGAACCAGTACTTCAGCGCAGGCAATGGTCCTTCCACCGGCCGCCAGCGCGCGCCGGTGCCGATGCAGAACCAGACCGCCACCACGCTGGAACTGGGCGCACGCGGCGAAGCGGCGCTGGGTCGTTGGGAACTGACCGGCTACTACGCGCACGTGAACCACGAGCTGCTGAGCGTGGAACTACAGCCGGTGCCGAACCTGTTCATCGCTGAGAACAACGCCAGCCCCACCGTGCACCGTGGCATCGAGGCCGGTCTGGACAGCACCTTGTGGCAGGCTGCACCGGGCCGTCTGTCGCTGCGCCAGGCGTACACCTTCAGCGATTTCCGCTATCGCCATGACACGCGCTTCGGCAGCAACCGCCTGCCCGGTCTGCCGCGCCATGCCTACCAGGCCGAGCTGCGCTTCGACCACGCCTCGGGCCTGTATGCAGCACTGAACACCGAGTACGCCTCGCGCATCGCGGTGGACTACGCCAACAGCTACTGGGCCGACAGCCACGTCATCTTCGGTACACGCATCGGTTACGACGCACCGGGCGGCCGCTGGCAGCTGTGGGCGGAGATGCGCAACATCGGTGACCGCCATTACGCCGCCACCGTCACCCCCGGTTACAACGATGCCGGCAAGGAC
>NZ_JBFRFE010000720.1:0-1942 GCF_052114665.1 Stenotrophomonas sp. 2YAF22
GCGTCTCGCTGGTCACCGCGCCGTACACCGCCAACGGCCAGGTACTGGGCGTGCTGGGCGTGATCGGGCCGAAGCGGATGGCCTACGACCGGATGATTCCGCTGGTCCAGGCCACCGCCGATGTGCTCGGCGCGGCCTTTTCGCCGGGCGGGCGAACTCCGGGTGCATCGGACGCTTGAAACGCAGCATCCCGCCCACACTAGGGTGGGTGGAGGCGGAGAGTGACCGCCAGGGACCCAGACATGAATCAAGATCAGCCAGACATCGCCGCCCAGCAGGCCGCCGCCGACGCAGCTGCCGCCGAGGGCGTCAACGAACAGATCGAACAGCTCCGTGCCGAAGTGGAGCAGGTCAAGGCCGAAGCGCTGCGTGAGCGCGCCGACCTCGACAACCAGCGCAAGCGCGTGGCCCGCGACATCGAACAGGCGCGCAAGTTCGCCAACGAGAAGCTGCTGGGCGAACTGCTGCCGGTATTCGACAGCCTCGATGCCGGCCTCAAGGCCGCCGGTGACGATGCCCACCCGCTTCGCGAGGGCCTGGAGCTGACCTACAAGCAGCTGTTGAAGGTCGCTGGTGACAACGGCCTGGTGCTGCTGGACCCGACCGGGCAGCCGTTCAACCCGGAACACCACCAGGCGATCAGCCAGGTCGCTGCCCCCGGCGCCGCCCCGGGCAGCGTGGTGACCGTGTTCCAGAAGGGCTACCTGCTCAACGAGCGCCTGCTGCGGCCGGCGCTGGTGGTGGTTGCCGCCGATTGACCGCGGGCGCCGGGCCTGGCCTGGCGCGGGTTTTCCCGCCGCGACCGGGGCATCGGCACGACCGACGCTGAACGTGTTGGGCGAACGGAAACACAGCGTTCGGGGGATGGCTTGAATGTTCCACGAGCCTCCCCCACATCCCATTCATCCACCGGCCGAACGGCCGGGCTGACAAAAACAACATCCTTCAAGGAGTCTCCCCCATGGGCAAGATCATTGGTATCGACCTCGGCACCACCAACTCGTGCGTGGCGATCATGGACGGCGGCAAGGCCCGCGTCATCGAAAATTCGGAAGGCGATCGCACCACCCCGTCGATCGTCGCCTACACCAAGGACGGCGAAGTCCTGGTCGGTGCCTCGGCCAAGCGCCAGGCCGTGACCAACCCGAAGAACACCTTCTACGCGGTGAAGCGCCTGATCGGCCGCAAGTTCACCGACGCCGAAGTGCAGAAGGACATCGCGCACGTCCCGTACAGCATCCTGGCCCATGACAATGGCGATGCCTGGGTGGCCACCAGCGATGCCAAGAAGATGGCGCCGCAGGAAATCTCGGCCAAGGTGCTGGAGAAGATGAAGAAGACCGCCGAGGACTTCCTCGGTGAGAAGGTCACCGAAGCGGTCATCACCGTGCCGGCYTACTTCAACGACWSSCAGCGCCAGGCAACCAAGGACGCTGGCCGCATCGCCGGYCTGGACGTCAAGCGCATCATCAACGAGCCGACYGCGGCCGCGCTGGCCTATGGCCTGGACAAGGGCGACAACAAGGATCGCAAGATCGTTGTGTACGACCTGGGCGGCGGCACCTTCGACGTTTCGGTGATCGAGATCGCCAATGTCGACGGCGAGAAGCAGTTCGAAGTGCTGGCCACCAACGGCGACACCTTCCTGGGTGGCGAAGACTTCGACAACCGCGTCATCGAGTACCTGGTTGAAGAGTTCAACAAGGACCAGGGCATCGACCTGCGCAAGGATCCGCTGGCCCTGCAGCGCCTGAAGGATGCTGCCGAGCGCGCCAAGATCGAACTGTCCAGCGCCCAGCAGACCGAAGTGAACCTGCCGTACGTCACCGCTGACGCGTCGGGTCCGAAGCACCTGAACATCAAGCTGACCCGCGCCAAGCTGGAGTCGCTGGTGGAAGAGCTGATCAAGAAGTCGATCGAGCCGTGCCGCGTGGCCCTGAAC
>NZ_JBFRFE010000721.1:0-1941 GCF_052114665.1 Stenotrophomonas sp. 2YAF22
CATCTTCAGCGAGGCCGAGGGCGACCAGCTGCTGCAGGAGATCCGCGCGGTCGAGGTACCGCAGGACGTGCGCCGCCGCATCGAATTCTTCAGCAGCCAGTTCGAGCTGATGGAAACCGCTGGCGCCCAGTTCGAGTACCTGACCAAGGACACCGTGCGCCTGGCCGGCACCGAATGGGCGCAGGCAACGGCCGCCGACAGCGGCCGCGATCGCATGAAGGACCTGGGTTGCCAGACCCGCAACGGCCTGTCGGTGCGCAACCTGATGACCCTGCTGATGTTCGCCAAGGCCATGGCGTACTTCCGCGGCAGCCCTGCCGTTGCCCTGGAGGATGTGCGCCAGGTACTGCCCTTCGTGCTGAACGACAAGCTGCAACCGGACCTTGATGCTCCCTTCTTCGCCCTGCCGGAGAATGCGCCCTATCGCAGCGATCGGCTCAGCTGGCTGCGCTGGCTGCTCGATGCCTCCAATGCCGAATATGACCGGCTGGATCTGGATCGCGACGATCCGGTGGGCGAGCTGTCGGCACAGTTCCAGCGGGGCCTGGATGGGATGACCGAGACGGAAACGCGCAAGCGCCTGACCCGCATCGAGCGTCTGGTGGAGGAACGGGTGAAGGGACGCAAGCTGTACGGCCATCTGTACGACGACCTGCTGAAGCTGAAGTACCTGCACCAGCGCTACACCAACTACCTGCATTGGCTGCGGGCACGCTGATCGTGGTTTCCGCCGTTCTCGCCGAGCTGCTGGCCGCGCGCCGTTCCGTGCTGAACCAGGCCGTGGCCGATGCCCGCCACCGCTGGCCCGGCCTGGACATGGCCGCCTTCAGCGCGTTCGTCACCCAGACCATCGACCCCCTCTGCCAGGCCATCCAGCGCCACCACCCGTCGGCAACGCAGAGCATGTGCGAGGCCGCCTTCGAGATCGGTCTGGAGCTGGTGGCGCAAGGCCATGCCGGCCCGAAGGCGCGTCTCCCGTGGGTCGAGCAGGCCTGGCGCTCGCTGGCCCCGGCCCTCGCCCCGTTGCTGGCCCACGCTCCGCGCGAGACCCTCGGCACCATCAGCAATGCGGTGGTGCGGCTGGGCGCCAGTCCGGACGTTCGCGTCGCGCAGTGGATCGATGCGATGGCTGCGCATGCAGGCGTGTGCACATCCTTGCCGGAACTGCGCGACATCGGGGCGCTCTGTGCCTGGCAGGCGGGGATGGTGCAGCTGCGCCGCCCTGCCCTTGCCCGTATCGATGCCCTGCCCGCGAATACGGTCGCCGCCGTGCTGGGCATCGATGCGGGTGATCTGGCCTCGGTCCGGGTCCAGCTTGAGCAGGACCGCTGGTGGAATCCGCGGCAGGGCAGCGTCGACCTGCGCGGGCATCGTGTCGGCAGCTTCAGCGGCCTGGACGGCGCGTTTCCGGCACCGCCACAGGTCCGTGCAGCGGCCGAGGGCTTCGTGGTCGAAAGCGCTGGCGGGTACTTCCTGCTGCTCGCCGATGCCTTCGGTGCCGTCCTGCTTCCTGCCAGCGCCGCCGAGTACGCAGCGGGCAGCAGCAGCGGACCGGCACCGGATGTGACCGCCCGCTTGGGCGTGCAGTGGATGGCGCCGGCGTTGTCCAAGGACAACCTGTGTGCGGTCTCCGGCGCGTCGGGCATCGCCCTGTTCTCGCCGTGGTCGCACCATGTGCATGTGTTGCCACCCCAATGAGTGCCACGGTCGCTGATCCGCTGCAGCCCTGGCGCGAGGCCTGGCCACAGGCACTGGCCACATGGAGCCGTTTCACCCGGCTGCAGGACCCGAAGTTGTGCCATTCGCGCATGCAGGCGGCCGCCGAGGGCCTGACCGGCAGCTTCGCGGCCATCCGCCTCGCCGACCAGCGCATCGTCATCGACCTGGAAGAAGTACAGCGCCTGCAGCTGCAACCCTACGCGCTGGAGATCCTCGCCCACG
>NZ_JBFRFE010000722.1:0-1941 GCF_052114665.1 Stenotrophomonas sp. 2YAF22
GCCAAATGAACATGCTTGCCTGGCGCATTACCGTGCCAGCCGCCGAAATGGATCGCATTGATCGTGCCCGATACGCCGGGCAGGCGCAGTTCCAGCTTCAGATGCCGTTCCTTCAGCACGCGCCAGTTGGCCACCTCGAAATGGCCGTCGAACAGCGGCTCGGGGAACCCCTGCCCCCATGGCCCGGCCAGGCGCAGTGCATCGGCATGGCGATGATCGAGTTCGTCCGCGGCCAGTTCGCCGTCGCTGAGCACCTGCTGCTGCAGTGCAGCCGGGTCGAGCATCTCCAGCACGGTGGCGACGAACGCGGCTTCGAAGGCAGCCAGATGATCCAGATGCATGCTCAACCCGGCGGCCATCGCGTGACCGCCGAAGCGCTCGATCAAGCCGGGATGGCGTGCATCGACCAGCGCCAGCGCATCACGGATATGCAGGCCGGCGATCGAACGCGCCGAGCCGCGCAGGGTGTCGGCGCCCGGCTCGGCCGGCGCGAACGCGATCACCGGCCGATGCAGGCGATCCTTCATCTTTGAAGCAACCAGGCCAACCACGCCGGGGTGCCAATCGGCATCGAACAGGCAGGCTGCCACCGGGCGCTGCCCTGCGGTATCGAGCACCACCCGCGACAGCGCGTGTTCGGCGTCATCGGTCATCGACTGCTGGACCGCACGCCGCTCGGCGTTGATCTGTTCGAGCGTCTGCGCGATGTCGCGGGCCTGCCGCGGATCTTCGGTGAGCAGCAGGGCGATACCCAATGCCATGTCTTCCAACCGACCGGCCGCGTTCAAGCGCGGGCCAAGCCCGAAGCCGATGTCGGTGGCGGTCAGGCGTGCAGCATCGCGACCACTGGCTTCGATCAGTGCCTTCAGGCCGACGCAGCCCTGGCCATTGCGCAGCCGGCGCAATCCCGCGCTGACCAGGGCGCGATTGTTGGCATCGAGCACCACCAGGTCGGCCACTGTGCCCACCGCCACCAGGTCCAGCAGCGTGGTCAGGTCCGGCCCTTTGCCATTGGCAAATACCCCCGCTTCGCGCATCTGCCGGCGCAGCGCCATCAGCACGTAGAAGATCACGCCGACACCGGCCAGCGCCTTGCTGGGGAAGGCGTCGCCGTCGAGGTTGGGGTCGACGATGACATCGGCCGGTGGCAGCAGTGGACCGGGCAGATGGTGATCGGTCACCAGCACCTGCCAGCCACGCGCCTTGGCCGCGGTCACGCCGGCATGGCAGGCAATGCCGTGGTCGACGGTGACCAGCAGATCCGGCTGCAGCGCAGCCAGCTCGTCCACCAGTGACGGCGACAGACCATAGCCGTGCACCATGCGGTTGGGCACTGCGTGGAAGACGTGCTGCGCGCCGAGCATGCGCAGACCGCGCACACCGACCGCGCAGGCGGTTGCGCCGTCGCAGTCGAAATCACCGACTACCAGGATGCGCTTGTCGGCGGCGATGGCTTGCACCAGCAGGTCCACTGCCGCGTCGATGCCGGTCAGCAGTTCCGGCGCATGCAGGTTGCCGAGCTTGGGCAGGGCCAGCTCCGGCGTGTGCGCACCACGTGCGGCATACAGGCGGGCCAGCAGCGGCAGCGTGCCCTCCGGCCAGCTACCGGGCACGACCGCATCGCGACGGCGGATCATCGGCGTATCGGAAGACGGCAGCACAGCATCGGCGGCAAGGGACATCGGCATCGCCGGGTTGCGGAAGACCCACGCATGATACCCCGCGCAGCTCGCCAGGCTCTTCCGGGCTTGGCGCAGGCGTGGTGATCGCCCATGCTTGTTCGCTTCTGAAACGGAATTCGCCATGTACCGCCTGCTGTCCGTACTGCTTGCCAGCCTCCTGCTGCCACTTGCTTCCCAGGCGGCAAACACGCCGCCAACCCCCGGTATCGAGTTCGTACACCACGACTGGTTCCTGGCCTGCGACAACACCGGCACCTGC
>NZ_JBFRFE010000723.1:0-1941 GCF_052114665.1 Stenotrophomonas sp. 2YAF22
CGTCGGTGGCCACGATCGTGCCGATGTCCGCACGCAGCAGGCAGGTGGCCGCCGCCAGCGCGGTGAGGAAGGTGTACTTGATCCACTGTTCCTGGCCGATGTGTTCACTGGCCAGATGATCCAGATTAGCCTGCGCACACGCTGCTGCGAACGCCTGCACGCGCGCGGAGATCGCACCGCCATCGCGTTCGCCGAAAGTCAGCTTGGCCGGCTTGCCCAGGTGCAGCACGGCGCCATCAGGCGCCTTGGTCGCACTGATGAAGCACAGACCGCCGAGCACGGCGTCACGGCCGAAGCGTGCGTCGAGCGCGTTGTAGTGATGCAGGCCGTTGAGGATCGGCAGCACGGTGGTGCCCGCGCCCACCGCCGGGGCGATGGCATCGATCGAGCTGTCCAGGTCGTAGGCCTTGCAGCTGAGGATCACCAGATCGAACGGCTTGTCCGCAGCCAGCGCAGGCAGGGCATCTGCGGTGACATGCTGCACCGGGAACGTGGCATCGCCCACCGGGCTGCGCAGCACCAGGCCATCACGATCCAGCTGTGCGGCGCGCGTGGGGCGCACGAGGAAGGTCACGTCCACGCCAGCCTGGGCCAGGCGACCACCGAAGTAACCGCCGGTACCGCCGGCGCCGAGGATCAGGATACGCATTGCACGCTCACTGCAGTTGGGGGATTCACTGCAGCGATTGTGCCGGAGTTTGCGGCCAACGGCTGAGCCCCTCGTGGTGGTTCGCGCAAAGCGCGGTCCATGAGGATGGCCGGGTGGGTAGGTTGCGCAGGGGACGCCGTAAATACGTCCTTGTAGGCTCGGTCGCCGCATCCATGCGGCTCACGCCCCTGCGCAACCTACCCACCCGGCCACGGACGCGTTCCGTGTGCGTCCACCACGGAAAACAAAGAAGAAAATCAAAAGCAACAGCGGGTCGCTTCGCTCATTCCCCGCGATCATCTTTCCGATGGATCTATATCCATCAGCTCACAAACGAAAAGAGCCGAGCAGATGCTCGGCTCCATCGCGAATGCTTCATCCACGCATGGCGTGGACCTACTGTGTCGACCAGGGTCGACACCCACCAACAGCAGCACAGACGCCGTTCCGACAGCAGCGGAAAACTGTCGAAGGCGGGGTGGGTCCGGTTKCGGGGGTGTCCGCGGCATGGATGCCGCGGCCAAGCCCCCAKGGATGGGTTTACGGCGTCCCCCGCAACCGGACCCACCCCGCCATCCCACGGATAGCCCGCGTTTGACGTTGCTGTTGCTGTTGCTGTTGCCGGCCAGCGGCCGGCACTACCTACCACCGCGGGTGCAGGGCCGCAGGCCCTGCAGAACATCCTCAGCTGCGCATGCCCACGCCACGCTTCAGCAACCACAGCGCCAGCGCCGTCAGCACCACCACGAAACCGATCATCAGCGCATACGCCACCACCACCGGCACATCGCTGCTGCCCAGCAGGCCATAGCGGAACGCATTGACCATGTAGAAGATCGGATTTGCGTGCGTGGCCGCCTCTGCCCATGGCGGCAGCAGCTTCACCGAGTAGAACACGCCACCCAGGTAGGTCAGCGGGGTCAGGATGAAGGTCGGCACGATCGCAACGTCATCGAACTTCTTCGCATACACCGCATTGATGAAGCCAGCCAGCGAGAAGATCGTCGCGCCCAGGATCACCGTGGTCAGCGTCACCAGCGGATGCGGAATGCGCACCGGGGTGAAGAACATCGCGATGATCAGCACGATCACGCCCACCATCAGGCCGCGCAGCACCGCACCGGCCACGTAGCCCCACAGGATCACCCAGTTCGGCATCGGGCTGACCAGCAGCTCTTCCACGTGGCGGCCGAACTTGGCGCCGAAGAACGAGGAGCTGATGTTGCCGTAGCTGTTCTGGATCACGCTCATCATCACCAGGCCCGGCACGATGAACTGCATGTAGGTGTAGC
>NZ_JBFRFE010000724.1:0-1933 GCF_052114665.1 Stenotrophomonas sp. 2YAF22
GCGCACGGCGATTGCACTGTCCGCATCCAGCACGGCACGGCTGCCATCAGGCAGCTGCACGCTCTGCACGACATGCGTGCTGCGGTGATCGGCCTGCAGGCGCAACCACGCTTCCGGCCAGGCCACCAGCATCACCAGCGCGGCCGTGGCCGCCATTGCCCAGCGCAGGCGATGTGGTCTGCGTCGCTCGACGGTCGCAGCCTGCGGGCGTGGGCCCACGCTGCGCCACAGCGCGCGCTCGTGCTCGAAGGCCCGACGGTGTCCCGGCAGTTGCAGCCAGTGCTCGAACTCGTGCATGCGCGCATCGCAGATATCACCTGATGCCAGCCATGCGATCCAGCCCTGAGCCTGTTCGGCCAGGGCATCGTCATTGGCGGCGGGCAGCATGTTCGGCGGGCTCATTGGCTGGCAGACAGGCGCATTCAAGCGCGGGCGGGGGAACTAGACCGCATCCGCGGTCCAGTAATCAAGACGTTTCAGCGAAGCTCATCCCCAAGTCCGGGCGATCATCGACCAGTGCGCGCCCAAGCCAGGCGTTGCAGCGCGCCACGCACATGGTTCTCGACCGTGGTTATCGATACGCCAAGGCGGCGCGCGATCTCGGCCTGGGTCAGGCCCTGCAGGCGATTGAGATGGAAGATGGTGCGGGTCGGCTCCGGCAGGTGCCCCGCCGCGTCAAGCACGCGCTGCAGTTCGTCCTGTGCCATCGCTTGTTCCTCGGTCGAAATCACCTCGTCCGGCCCCCACAGGTAGTGATCGGCCAGCAGACGGTTGCGCCGGGTCGACTCGCGGCCGTGGTCCGTGGCCAGATTGGTCGCCAGCCGAAACAGGTAGGCACGCGGGTTGTCGATGGCCTGACTGTCGTCGACCCCGCGGGCCTTGAACCACACCGCCTGGATCACATCCTCGGCACCATTGTCGCCGCCGAGGATGCGTTGCACCCGGCGCAGCAGTGCCGGCCGCTCGCGGATCAGCAGTTCGGTGAGAGAGGCGGCATTGGAGGACATGCGCGGAACCGGGACGACAGACGGAAGGCGCCGCGGATGCTACTCCGTTAATGAGAATCAGTCACGTTCTCATCAATGAATGCATTCGGTCAGGCCATCATAGGTACTCCGCGAGGTACCGGGCAGCGGGTCATGCAGCGGGTTGCGGGCGGCGAGCGCGGTGTGGAAGGCCTCCACCGGAGTACTCGGCTCCAGCGGAAGGCGGCACAACCAGGTCGGCTGCCGGGCCTCCACTGTGCCGTCATTCCGGGAGACGTCCAGATCGCTGGCGGCAAACGCCCACAGGCATTCGTGGACGGTGCCGCGTACCGCATCCACCGAACAGCGAAGGCGCAGGGCACGGATATCGCTGTACTCGCCCTCGCAGAAGGTGTCGCCGCAGATCGCGTCGAAGCCATGCTGCAGACGGCCCTCCAGGGCAAAGAAGCGGTCCCAGTTGGCTTCCTTATGCGGGTAGTCGATCAGATCGACGTAGGGGAAGGCCTGGGCCGAAGGCGCGGCCAGCAACGCACAGAACAGGCCAAATGGCAGGGCGAACACGTTCATGCGGGGACTCCTCGGGAAGGTGCGTCCAGCCTGCCGGGCTGGACGCGCCGCCCCCATCGGTGAACCCCGGCCGACGGCGTGGGCCCCTGCCGCGCCGTGCCGTCAGCCCCCCACCCTGCACAGCGACCGGCAAAGGCATAAAATGGAGAGCTATCCGTCTACATCCCCCACCTGGAGCACACCATGGGTCTGGAACTCGTCTCGCCCGGCAAGAACCCGCCGGAAGAAATCAACGTCATCATCGAGATCCCGAAGGATTCCGAGCCGGTGAAGTACGAAGTGGACAAGGAAACCGGCGCGATCTTCGTCGACCGCATCCTTTCCACCCCGATGCGCTACCCCTGCAACTACGGCTACGTGCCGAGCACCCTGTGCGGCGA
>NZ_JBFRFE010000725.1:0-1930 GCF_052114665.1 Stenotrophomonas sp. 2YAF22
CGCTCGCTGAGCAGGCGCTGCGGCCCTTCCTGCGGGTCCAGTTCATAGCGCGCCGCCCGGTCGATCGGCTGGCCATCGCTGGCCGTTTCCAGATCGAAGCCCACGCCCAGCGCCGCCAGCAGCTCGCGTTCGAAACGGCGCAGGGTCCAGGCCAGTCCGGCACCCACGGCCAGGCGGGCACGCGCTTCGCCGTAGGCCAGGTACAACTCCGGCAACGGATCCTGGCGCGGTGCCAGGCGCAGGGTCAGTTCACTGAGATAGAACCCGGCCAGCATGGCCTGGCCGAGCAGGCGCGGCGCCACATCCAGCGCTTCAGCACCGCGCAGCTGGGCCAGTTCGCCACGCTGCAGCGCGCTGAAGCGGATCCACTGCAGTGGTTGCAGGGCCGCTCGCAGCACCTGGCCCTTGGCCGTGGAAACTCCACGCGCGAGAAGGCCGATACGGCCATGCTCGGCGCTCAATACCTCTACCAGCAAGCTGGTCTCGCGGTAGGCCCGCGCATGCAGCACGAAGCCGGTGTCGTCCTCGATCAGCATCGAAGCGACCGTCGCGGCTTATTCGTAGCCGAAGGCCTTCAGCGCGGCCTCGTCATCGGACCAGCCCTCACGCACGCGCACCCAGGTTTCCAGGAACACCTTGGCACCGAACAGACGCTCCATCTGCAGGCGGGATTTGGCCCCGATCTCCTTCAGGCGCGTGCCGCCCTTGCCGATCACGATCGCCTTCTGGCCTTCGCGCTCGACCCAGATCACCGCACCGATGCGCAGCAGGTTGCCGTCCTCGGTGAAGCGCTCGATCTCCACCGTGGTGGCGTACGGCAGCTCTTCGCCCAACTGGCGCATCAGCTGTTCACGCACCAGTTCGCCGGCCAGGAAGCGCTGGCTGCGGTCGGTGATCTCGTCTTCGCCGAACATCGGCGGGGCTTCCGGCAACAGCGCCAGCACGTCACGGACCAGGGCTTCCAGGCCGTTGCGCTTCTGCGCCGAAATCGGATGCACCGACGAGAAATCACGGCCGGCGGTCACTTCCTGCAGGAACGGCAGCAGTGCGCCCTTGTCCTTCATGCGGTCGATCTTGTTGACCACCAGCACCACCGGGATACCGGCGTCGCGCAGCACGTTGAAGGCCAGGCTGTCCTCTTCGTCCCAGCGACCGGCTTCGATCACCAGCAGGCCGGCGTCGACGCCTTCCAGCGAGCCGCGGGCAGCGCGGTTCATGACCCGGTTCATCGCCCGCTTCTGCACCTTATGCAGGCCGGGCGTGTCGACCAGCACCAGCTGCCCTTCCGGGTAGGTGGCGATGCCCAGCAGGCGGTGACGGGTGGTCTGCGGCCGGTTGGACACGATGCTGACCTTGGCCCCGACCAACGCATTGGTCAGGGTCGATTTGCCCACGTTGGGGCGGCCGATGACGGCCACGCTGCCGCAATGATGGGGAGTTTGTTCGCTCACTTGGAATCCAGTTGTTCAAGGACGGCCGCAGCCGCTTGTTGTTCGGCAATCCGCCGCGAGGAGCCTTCGCCCTCGGTGCTGGCGGCGGGGTCGGCTACGTTGCAGCGTACCCGGAAGTGTTTGGCGTGGTCGTCACCGGATTCTGACACCAGTTCGTACTGTGGCAACGCCTTCTGTCGGCCCTGCAGCCATTCCTGCAGGCGGGTCTTGGGGTCCTTCTCCGGTCGTCCGGTGGCCGGCAGCGCCTCCATCGAGGCGGCAAACCAGGGCAGGACCATCGCCCGGCAGGCTTCAAAACCCACATCCAGGTAGATCGCAGCAACCACGGCCTCGAATGCATCGGCCAGGGTCGAGTCGCGGCGATGGCCGCCGGACTTCATTTCGCCGGGGCCCATCGTCAGCCGGTCACCCAGCTGCAGGGTCCGCGCGATCACCGCCAGCGCACCCTCGCGCACCAGCTCGGCGCGGGCGCGGGTCAT
>NZ_JBFRFE010000726.1:0-1927 GCF_052114665.1 Stenotrophomonas sp. 2YAF22
GCGCGCGGCGCGCTTCATGGCCCGCTTCGCCTCGCTCGGTTTCACCGTCGCGCCGGAAACCATGGAACTGATGCGCGAGATTGCCGCCAGTGGCGAGCTCGACGCACTGGTGCCGGAACGTGTATGGCAGGAACTGCGCAAGGCACTGGTGTGCGAACGCCCGTCCGCGTTCCTGCGCACCCTGCACGACGYGCACGCGCTGGGCCCGATATTGCCGGAGCTGGAAGCGTTGTACGGCGTGCCGCAGCGCGCGGAATTCCATCCGGAAGTCGATACCGGCGTCCACCAGGAAATGGTCAGCGACATGGCCGCGAAGCTGGCGCCCGGTGATGACCTGGTCGGCTTCGCCGCACTGACCCACGACCTCGGCAAGGGCCTGACTCCGCCCGAGGAATGGCCGCGCCACATCATGCATGAACAGCGCGGCATCACACCGCTGAAAACACTGTGTGCGCGCCTGAAGATTCCCACCGAGCACCAGCAGTTGGCCGAGGCGGTATGCCGCGAGCACTTGAACGTGCATCGCATCGACGAACTGCGCGATGCCACCGTGCTGGAACTGCTGGGCCGCTGCGATGCACTGCGCCGGCCGGAACGGGTGGCGCGCATCGCGCTGTGCTGCGAGGCCGACAAGCGCGGCCGGCTCGGTTTCGAGGACAGCGACTACCCGCAGGGCGAAACGCTGAAGCGCCTGCACCAGGCGGCGCTGTCAGTGCAGGCACGTGATCTGGATACCACCCATTTGAAGGGTCCAGCCATTGGCGAAGCGCTGGCCAAGGCGCGGGTGAAGGCCATTGCCGCCGCGCGCTGAAGCATCTGGTAGTGCCGGCCGCTGGCCGGCAACCACAGCTTTTATCAGTGCGCCATCCCACGTGTAATCGCCGCAGCACGTTCCTTCAGCTGCKCCACCGCGTCGGGAATCATCTCCATGCCCACGTCCAGGCCCGGGTTCAGCACCAGGCCAACGCCCTCGCCGATGCCCGACAGCAGCGCATGCACCGCGATGGGCATGGCATGGGCGAACTGCGGCAGCTGCTCGTGCCAGATTTCCGCGCGCTCGGGCGCAGTGAACACTGCGAACATCGGCTCCCCGCCTTCGCTGGTCAGCACCAGCGGCGAAATGCTTTCGTCCCAGGCGCCGTCTTCGCCGATGGCCTTGTCCAGCAGCACGAACACCGGAGCGGTCAGCAGGCCGTCGAGGAACTGCGAGGCCGTCAGGGTTCCGTCCTGGGCCTGCAGCAGGCGCACTTCCAGGTCGTTGGCGGGTTCGAACGGCGTTTCGTGGTCCATGGTCGGTTCCGGTACGTGATTGCTGGCTGCAACTTTAGCAGGCCCTGCACGAGGCTACGCACACCCCATCCCGCATCGGGATGGGCCTCAGCGGCCGATCAGGCTTTCCGCCGGAATGCCCAGGTTGCGGTGCAGGTTGCGGATCATCTCCAAGGTCAATCCACGCTTGCGATTCAATACCTCATACACGCGGTTGAGCTGACCAATGGAGGGCACCAGATCCTTCACGGTCAGACCGCCCTGCTCCATGCGGAAGCGGATCGCTTCGATCGGGTCAGGCAGCTCGATCGGGTAGTGCTTCGCCTCGTAGGCCTCCACCAAGGTGGCGAGAATCTCGAAACGATCTCCCTCTTCGCTATCCAACGCAGGTTCGTTCTCGAAATAGGCCTCCAGCTCGCGCAATGCGTTCTGATAGTCGACTTCTGTGCGAATAGGACGAATGTTCATTTTTCCTCCACGGTCGCTACGTCAATCCGGTCGTATTCGGCATGGTTGCCGATGAACTTGATGTAGACCATCTGACGCTGATAAGTAACGTCGACAACCAACCTGTGGCTGTTGCCTTTGATGTTGAAAACCACGCGACTGCTACCGACGAAACTCGCACTCGCATAGCAACTGCGGATGTCATGCGGCG
>NZ_JBFRFE010000727.1:0-1911 GCF_052114665.1 Stenotrophomonas sp. 2YAF22
GTGGTGCGATCCTTGGCGGCATGTTGGCGTGGACAGGGAAGGAATCCTGGTGGGCGGTACCGGTGGTTGCGCTGGTCGGCATGACCGTCATCACGCTCATCGGCGCGCCCATCATGTGGCAGCGCGTCGAACTGGACGCTGCTGCCGGCCACATGCGCTATCACAACATCGGCAGCCTGCATCGGTGGCGCCATGTAGCGTTGGTGGACGTGCTGGAAGTACGGATTGACAGTTTTGCCGACAAGCGCAAGGCCATGGTCTCCGGTCTCCATCTGTGCATGCGCAATGGCTGCAGTCCGGCGCGCCACCGTTTGATGGACAACGCTATAGGCAGCTACAAAGGGCCCTCGCCCTTCTTCCGCCAGATTGCCGCTGCCGTGCTTCGCGCGCAGCCGCGCTCCCTGGTCGACCCCCTTCTGCGAGCGGCGGACTGATCTGCCGCTCCCCCACGTCCGCATCACGCCAGCCATGCCGCACGCCCACGACCACGACCACTGCAACCACCTGCCCGGCGAGTCCTGCGACCACGACGCCCCACCACGTCTGGTCCCACCGCCGCTGGCGCTGTACGTGCATCTGCCATGGTGCGTGCGCAAGTGCCCATACTGCGACTTCAACTCGCACCAGGCCAAGGGCGAACTGCCCTTCGACGCCTACATCGATGCGCTGGTGCGCGACCTCGACCAGGACCTGCCGCTGGTCTGGGGCCGGGTGGTCAGCAGCGTGTTCTTCGGTGGCGGCACGCCCAGCCTGTTCCCGCCCGAGGCGATCGACCGCTTCCTGCAGCAGGCCAGCGCCCGCCTGCGCTTCGCGCCGAATGCGGAGATCACCCTGGAAACCAACCCGGGCACCGCCGAGCACGGTCGCTTTGATCGTTACCGCGCGGCCGGGGTCAACCGCCTGAGCTTCGGCATCCAGAGTTTTGATGATGCCGCGCTGAAAAGACTGGGCCGCATCCACGACAGTGGCGAGGCCGAGCGCGCGGTGAAGATGGCGCAGGACGCGGGCTACGACAATTTCAACATCGACCTGATGTACGCACTGCCGGAACAGACCCTGGCCGGTGCCGAGGCCGATCTGGAGCGCGCGTTCGCGTTGCAGCCGACCCACATCTCGCACTACCAGCTGACCCTGGAACCGAACACCGTGTTCTTCGCGCGGCCGCCGCAGGGCATCCCCGATGAAGACCATGCCTGGGACATGCAGGAACACTGCCAGGCGCTGCTGGCGCAGGCCGGTTTCGGCCAGTACGAGGTGAGCGCCTACGCCCGCCCCGGCCGGCAGAGTGCGCACAACCTGAATTACTGGCGTTTCGGTGACTACCTGGGCATCGGCGCCGGCGCGCACGGCAAGATCAGTTCCGGCGCCGAAGAACATGTGCTGCGACGCTGGAAGCACAAGCACCCGCAGACGTTCATGGATACCGCCGGCACGGCCGCATCGTTCGGTGGCGATGAGGTGATTGCCGCCGAGCGCCTGCCGTTCGAGTACATGCTCAACCTGCTGCGCCTGCACGAAGGTTTCAGCCTGCGCGACTTCGAATCGCGGACCGGCCTGCCCCGCAACGTGCTGGATGTCCCATTGGCCGAAGCAGTGCAGCGCGGCTGGCTGGTCGTGGCGGACGGGTACGTGCAGCCGACCGAGCTCGGCCGGCGCTTCACCAACGATGTGGTCAGCCTGTTCCTGGAAGAATGATCCGCCTGCGGCGCAGCCATGGAAGGCTGCCCTGAATGAATCCATCGCTAAAGTAGCGCCTTCACCGGCCGACACGGTAGATTCCAAGATCGATCCGCGGGAATCCGGACCCCCTCGCCGATGTCAGCTGTCTTCTCTCTTTCCAGTGCCGACACTGCCCGCCTGGCCGCGGCCGACCTGCCGCCGCGTGTGCGCGAGTTGCTGGGCGCGTTGATC